>JAPOLP010000544.1 GCA_029977045.1 Planctomycetota bacterium | reverse complement strand
GAAGCCAGCAAGCTCGACGAACTGCAGGCTCGCGGCGAGCAGCAGCGAGCGGCAGTCTCCGTCGCCCAGGCAAACAACGCCGTCGAAGCCACCTGGAAACGATTGCAGGCCGTTGTCGGCGACCAGACGCTCACCAGACAGCCACTCGCCGGAAACATCGAACAGAACGTCCTGCCGGACATTTCGTACGATGAGTTGCTCGAACGGCTGCAGATAACCAGCCCGCAGATCCGGCTGGCCGAGGCACGCATCAATCGCGCCGAGGCCGCCGTCGCGCGAGCGGAAGTCGAGCCGATCCCGAACCTGACGATTCAGAACACGATTCAATACGACGCCTCGACGAAGTTCACGGTCGTCGGCATTCAGGCGACGATGCCGATCCCGGTCTTCAACCGCAATCAGGGCAACATCACGGAAGCCGAGAACGAGTGGATTCGCGCGTCGCGCGAGGTCGATCGCCTGCGACTCGAACAGCAGCGAGCCCTGGCAACCCGCTGGCAGGAATTCGCGAACGCCCGCATCCAGGTCGAACAGTACCGCAGCCAGGTACTGCCCACGGTCTCGGAAACGCTGAAACTGACTCGCGCCGCATACGAAGCCGGCGAAGCTGACTACCTGCGTCTGCTGACGGCCCAGCGGAGCTATACCGAAACGTACCGCGATTACGTCGCCGCTCTAGGCGTCGCCTGGCAGGAAGCCGTGCAGTTAAACGGCCTCCTCCTCACCGACGGCCTCGCCGCTGCCGAGTCAGTGACAGACTGACAGACGATCTGGTCTGGAAGCTCTGCCGGAACAGCGAGGAGCTTGTTTCGGCCTGTGAGTCAGGCCTTTGCGGCGTGCCAGTTGTCGCCGGTGGCGATGTCGACTGTCACGGGGACGTCGAGTGGCATGGCGTGTTCCATTTCCTCGCGGACGAGGTCGGTCAGCGACGCGACATCGGACTCCGGGGTCTCGAAGACCAGTTCGTCGTGGATCTGCAGGAGCATTCTTGCCGGGTGATTCTCGCGGTGCAGGCGGCGGTGGACGTTGATCATGGCCTGCTTAATGAGGTCGGCTGCTGAGCCCTGGATCACCGTGTTGACGGCGGTTCGTTCGGGCATGTTGAGCTGGCCCACTCGCTTCGAGGCGGGGCGGACTCCGCTGATGGCTCGCCGGCGCCCGAGGATCGTTTTTGCGTAGCCAGTCACCAGACACGTTTCGAGTGTCTCGTCGAGGAACGCGGCGACGCCGTGATAGCGGGCGAAGTAACCGTCGATGAAGTCGGCAGCTTCCTCGCGGCTGATGCCCAGAGCCTGGGAGAGGCCGAAAGCACTCTGGCCGTAAATGACGCCGAAGTTGACGGCCTTGGCGATCCGCCGCTGGCTGGTGTCGACCTCTTCCGGTTCGACGCCGAAGACTTCAGCCGCGACAGCCCGGTGAATGTCGACACCGTCGGCGAACGCCTGCTTCAGACTCTCGTCGCCGCTGTAGTGCGCGACCATGCGGAGTTCGATCTGCGAGTAGTCGGCGCAAAGCAGCTTCCAGCCGGGCTCGCCAGGCACGAACGCCTTACGGATGCGTTCGCCCTCCGGCGTGCGGATCGGGATGTTCTGCAGGTTCGGGTTGCTGGAACTCAACCTGCCAGTTGCGGCGGTTACCTGGCTGAACGACGTGTGAATCCGCCCTGTCTGCGGGTTGATCAGCTTTGGCAGTGCATCCAGGTACGTGCCCTTCAGTTTGACCAGGTGCCGATGCTCGATGATTTTTTCCGGCAGCGGATGAATCGCCGCGAGTTGCTCAAGCACTTCCTGATCGGTACTCGGGCCGGTCTTGGTTTTCTTGAGCACCGGCAGTTCCAGCTTGTCGAACAGAATCGTCCGCAGCTGCTTCGGTGAGTCGATGTTGAACTCCTCGCCCGCCGCGGAATGGATCTCCCCAATCAGCAGCTCGACCCGTTCGGTGAGTTCGGCGTTCTGGCGATCGAGTTCCTCGCGATCGACGCGGATGCCGGTGTGCTCCAGCTCGGCCAGCACAGCGATCAGCGGTCGTTCGAGATCGTCATACAACGAAGCGAGGTCGTCACGGAGAAGGTTGCCGTGAAGTTGATCGACGACCTGCAGCGCGAGACAGGCTTCTTCGGCGGAGTGCAGGGCCAGTCGTTCGGCGGTCAGCTTCGGCAACTCACCGCCGGTCGCCTCGTTGAGCGCCGACAGTGGTTCGAGCGTTCCGTCGCAGTATTGCTCGACAAGCCGCGCGAGGCTGTGGTTTCTCGATCCCGCTGAAAGCAGATAGCCGCCGACCATTGAGTCAGTGCCGGTTGCGGCTTCGCCGATCGCGACGCCAGTTCGACGCAACGCGACGAGGATTGATTTCAGATCGTGCCCGGAGAGCTTGACCTGGCTGTCGGCCAGAACTGCGGCCAGCTGCGACCAGACGTTCGCCGGCTTCAGTTGCGATCCGCCGACCTCGTCGCTGAGCGGCACAAACGACGCATGAGCGTGGTCCCAGGCGATCGTCAGACCGGTGATCTCTGACGTGAGCGGGTCGAGACCTGACAGCTCAAGGCGGATGCCGGCCTGAGTCGCGGTTTTCAATCGGTCGAAAACTGCGGCAAGCTGTGACTCGTCAGTGACGACGTCGACGACCGGCTCGCCATCCTCGAACAAGGCCGGTTTGGAAATCGCCTCGCCGCCAGCACTCGCCAGCTCGCGAACCTCGTCGGTGAACCGGCGGAAGCTGCACTCGCGGAAGATCTCGGTCAGGCGGTCAATGTCGAATCGGCCAGGTCGAGCGGCATCCCAGTCGAATTCGAAATCGAGGTCACGTTTCAGCTCGACAAGAAACCGGCTGATGCGGGCCTGATCGGCGTACGTCTTCAGATTCTCGGCCAGCTTCTTGCCGGGAGCTTCATCGGCTCGCGCAAGCACGTCTTCGAGAGTGCCGAAGTCGTTCAGCAGGGCACTCGCCTTCTTCGGACCGACGAGCGGAACTCCGGGGACATTGTCGACCTTGTCACCAACGAGTGCCTGAAAGTCGACAACCTGATCCGGGCGGATCCCCCAGGTGTCGAGCAGGTCGGCCTCGTCGAACTCGACATCCTTCCTCACGTTGTACAGCCGGACGAGCGGGCTGATGAGCTGCCGAGCGTCCTTGTCGCTGGTAACGATGCGGGCGGCGACCGACTGCTCTTCAGCTCGGTGAGCCAGCGTCGCGAGGATGTCGTCGGCTTCCCAGCCGCTGAGCCCGATTGCCGGAATGCCGAATGCCTCGATGACTTCGATGATGACCGGGATCTGCGGCCGCAGTTCGTCGGGCATCTCATCCCGGTTGGCTTTGTACTCGGGATACTCTTCTTCTCGCTTGCCGGGGCCGGGCGAGTCGATCGCACAGACCAGAAAGTCCGGCTGCTTCTGCTTGAGAATGTTGAGCAGGTCTCGCGTGAAGCCAAACACGGCGTTGGTTGGCTGGCCATTCGCGCCGGTCATCGGCGGGATGGCGTGAAACACCTGGAATACGAGCGAGAAGACATCGATGGCGTAGAGTGTTTCGGGCATCAGATTACGCGTATGCAGAGTCCGCAGACGGTCGGACGGTGGCAACATTGTCATTCGGGGAGCGGCGATCTGTTCGCAGGATAAGGCCGGTCGGACGACCGGGGCAGTCACTCGAACCGGGATTCGCGGAATGATCGTCCGAACCTGTCTGACCGGCATCGGCAGCGTGTCTCACCCGTTACGACAGGTCTGTCTTGCATGCCCGTCCTGCTCAGTCTGCCGGGGCGACCGGATGTGGGGGTTCTTTCTTGACTCACTGCGGGCGCCTCGTATGCTTGCCCGCCAGCAGGTCTGAGAGGCTTTCCAGACCTGCTGCGCTTTTGATGCCCCGGCTGTCCGGAGTCGTTTTCCGCTCGGGATTCAGCCATTCTTCAATCAACTGCAGGTTCAACCAGAACTCCGCGGCACGGATGCTTCGGCCAGGCTTCCATCTCACGAGGTTTCTTCAATGGCGTCCTCGAAGCAATCCACCGGTCTGATTGTCACGGTTTCGTTTATCGGACTCTGGGCCTTGGTGGCGACGACGGCTGCTTACATGCAGTTCCGCGAGCTGGCTGATAATCAGGCCAAGTTCACCCAGGCCCAGGCTGACCTGCAGAAGGAACAGCAGGCGTCGAAGAACCTCGACGACCAGATACAAACGCTCAAGCAACTCACTGGCTATCCTCAGCCGGACGTAGGATCGATCGAGGACGGCGGTGCCGGCGCGAACACCATGGTCGGGGCGATGGACGCCGACATGAAAAAAGTCAGCAGTACCTATCCGGTCTCAAACGATACGCTTGCAGCGACAATTGAAACGCTGCTGCAGAAGGCGATCGACCTTGATGCCGAGCTGAATCAGGCTCAGACGGAAATCGGCACGAACAACCAGGCCTACACTCAGCGTGAATCGGAACTGAACGCAAAGGTCCAGGAACACGAAGCTGCTCGTCGTAAAGCCGAAGCCGACAACCAGGAACTCATCCGCAGCAAGGACGAGGAAGTTCGGGCCAAGCAGGCTCAGATTGAGGAACTCCGCCGGAACCTGACCGACCTGCAGGTGTCGTTCGACGATGCCAGGGCCGCATGGAACACCGAACGCGACGATCTCAAAAGCGAACTCAATGACCTGATTGTTCGCGTTGACGATCTGCGTGACAAACTCAAAGCCGTCACGGCAGTCAGCTTTGAGACGCCTGATGGATTCGTTCGCTGGGTCGACACCACATCTGGCACCGTCACG
>JAPOLP010000275.1 GCA_029977045.1 Planctomycetota bacterium | reverse complement strand
GGACCGTTCGTCTTGAGTGCGCGAATCGGCCTCGGCTGCAGTTGCTGCTGGGCGGCGATTTTTTCCGCGCGAGTCTTGTACTGAGCGAACATGACCTGGCCGGTCAGCATGAAATACATCGTCGCGCCGAGACTGTAGATGTCAGCCCGGCGATCGGTGTTGAAACTGTCGACAGACTGCTCGGGCGCGATGTAGTCCGCCGTGCCCAGGCAGTCGTGGCCGAAGATCATCGCCAGTGAGAACTCATCGTCCTGAGTCGAGTTCGACGCGAGTGACAGACCGAAGTCGAGTACCTTCGCGTTGCAGTTCCGGTCGACGAGGATGTTTGCCGGTTTGACGTCGCGATGCACGAGGCCCTTCACGTGAGCATGGTGGAGCCCGGCGGCAGCGTATCGTGCGATGTGGCAGGCTTGCGGCCAGAAGACAGCTCCACCCATCGCGACGAGTTCGTCGATGCCGACGCCTTCCATGTACTCCATCACGGTGTAGTGAATGTCGCCGTAGAGTCCGGGCGTGACGTCGGTCAGTTTCGTCTGGACGATCGCCTCGTGCTGCAACTGCAGGCCGGCACGGGCTTCGAGCTTGAACAGCGTTAGCAGTCCGGCGTCGTTCGACGACTGCTCACACAGCATCTTGAGCGCGACCTTCTCGCCGTTATCAAGATCGGTCGCGATATAGACCCAGCCCATGCCGCCGGAACCGAGGATATCATCGATGCGGAAGTGGTCGATGAAGAAACCGCGATACCGTCCTTCGAGCAGCCGCGACGCCTGCAGCCGCGTCAGGATCCGATTCGCGACAAACGCCTTTGCGACGTCAACCGCCGGATCCTCGTCACTGAGATTCAAACGTTCGAGCGCATCGGCAACCTGATCGTCGGTCAGCAGCCGGCTGCGTTCGAGATTGTCGAGAAACGACGTTGCGTTCTGAGTTTGCGTCACGACGACTCTCCTCAGACAGGCCACCGTCGGTCACCGGCCACCTGCGGGGATCAAAACCGTCGAGCCTCAACACGGCAGCAGCTCGACAGTCGTAAGACCTGCCCGGAATCCTAACACGAGATTTACGCAGTCGTCACACGAGTTCAACCGGGAAAATCAGGCAGAGCGTCTGTTACAGACAGAGGCCGAAAGTCTTCGCGACTTTCGCTACGCAGCTGGATGCCTACTGACTTTCAGTCGTCGCCGGGGCGGCGGCGTCTTTCGGCTTGAGCAGTTCTTCGATCAGCGTTTTCAGAGAGTCGCCCAGATTTGGTGTCGCTCCGATGGCGTGGCCGGCAATCAGACCCTGCTGGTCGATAACGATCGTTTGTGGAATCGCGTCGACACCGAACTGGCGGGCGATTGCTGCGTTTCGGTCGAGGCCGACTCGGGCCTTCAAGCCGTTGCTGATCAGGAACGCTCCAATCAGCTTTTCCTGCTCTTCCTGATTCAGAGCGATCAGGTAAACACCCTTGTCGGCGAACTCGTCAGTCACAGCGATCACTTCCGGCATCGCGCGAACGCACGGCACACACCAGCTTGCCCAGAAGTCGAGCACAACGATTTTGCCCTGCAGCTCCTTGAGGCTCGTGCGGCCTCCGCCAAGCAGTTCAACCGTGAAGTTTCTCGCTGGTGTTCCGACCAGTGATGACTCGGTGAGGTTTTGACTGCTTGCGGACGGATTCGGAATATCCGGCTCGGGAGCTGCCTGAGGCGTCCAGTTTGCGTAGACCTGTCCGTCGTCGATCGGCCCGAAACCGCCGGCCTGGAGTTCGACAATCGATCCGACGGGTACCGCGCAGGTTCCGAGCAGCGGCGACGTACCAACGAGCCGGCCCTCGGCCATCTTTTCTGGCTGCAGTGACACCATCAGATTTCCGTTGAGGACCGCGCGCACAACTGGTCGCGAGTCGTCCCAGCCTGGCGACTCTTCAATGCCCATCGGATGCAGCCAGACGATCGATGCGACTCGGCGGCGGTCAAACGTGAAGGGCTCAAGCTGCGACTCAAACAGAATGCGTCCGTCGCGCACCCCGGTCAGCTGGCCACGAAGGATGTCGCCATTCGGTGCGATCAGAACGTGAGTCGATGGGCTCTCCCGACGGAAGCGAGGAATCAGGAGTGCCCGCTGCCGGACGGCATCCGCAATCTCGGTCCGGTTTCTCGGGCCTGACGAGCGATTAACGGCGAAGTCTGAGATGGAGACTGGCGCCTCGCTGCCGGGGTCAACAAACAACGCGAAACCGAATCCGGTCCCTTTGTCATCAGGCGTCTGCTGCCAGCCGTCGTCGAACGAGTAGAGCACTTCGTCGTTGACTTCGAGCGACATGCCCTTCGGATTAAGCCGCAAGCGAACGACCGCTTCTCCGCTTTCACACTGCAGGATCTTCTCGGCCTGGCTTCGCAGCTCGCCCGCAATCCCGGCCCCGTTAAGAAACTGCCCGGCAAAGACGGACTCACCATGCAGGTTGATGATGAATTGCGGCTGCGTTGCTCCGGTCTGGACGTCGACATTCTTCAGGGCCAGCCCAACGGTCGCGCGGTGCTGGGGATTCCATTTCACTCGAAAGGTGACATCGCTGCCGTGCAGCAGATCGGGGTGCCCGATCGAAGCCAGTTTGCTGAACTCGAGTTGTTCGTCGTTGCGGCGCAGCGCATCAATTGTCAGGCCCAGTTCTTTCCAGGCGGCATCGCCAAACCCGACTGCATACGGCTCGGCACTGTCGGCGAGTTCGATTGCGCGAACGAACTGAACCGGAATCCGCGTCGCCGCCGCGAGCGCTGTTTCCAGATGCACGGCCTCGTGATCGATTGACTGGACGCGGCAGGGAATCACATCTCGCGTCGTCAGGAAGACCATATCGTTGAACTTCTGGCGATCGTACTTGATGCCCTCGGACTTTTCGCTGCGGACAAACCGGGCTTTGGAGCCGGCAGCAAGGTTCGTCGAATTGAGTGCCCCGACCGGACGCCACTGAATCGCGGTTTCGCGAGTGTCGCCGCCGGCCAGCGTGCCGCGCAGGGAGCCGCCGTCCCAGTAAACGCGATCATGTCCGTCTTCCGGCAGGTCTTTTGGTTGCCGAAAAACCAGACGCCGCATCCCGACGAGTGCCGACGCGACCGGCCCTTCGGCGGCGTTTGGTTTGATCAGCATCTGCCCGTTTTCAACTCGCACCAGATTGCCGGTGATCCTGGTGCCGTCGTAATAAAAGGCCTGAGCGAGTTCGTCGGTCGACACGTCCTTTTCATCGTCGGCGAGGAAGATGCGGTCGACATCGTTCAGCGAGATGCGCTCAACCGAGTCCGTCGTTTTGAGAGACAAGGTACTTGTCGCGGCATCGAACGACGTCAGCTGGCCGTAAACTGCGGTTCCTTTCGCGAGGTGAATCCGGCTGCCGCGGTTGGTGATGTTTTGCGGTGGAGCGCCGCTCCACCGGCTGACCCGGAGCGAATCGAGCTGCAGCTGGGCGCCTTTGTTCCGCAAATAAAATCCGGCTTTGGTTCCTCGCGGTTTCGCCCCCGTGATCTCCCCGAGTTTCCGCCCGGCGGCTGAATAGATCGAGAGTTGCCCGCGTTCCCGATCCAGATACAGCCTCAGCTGAATCATGGTCTGACCAGGAACGATCGTCATGATCGGCTCGAAATCGTCGCCAGCCAGGGCAACAAGTTCGTCGTCCCAGGTTTCGATTCGGACTGAGTCATCCGGCCGGTCGCTGAAGGACAGAAGCAGTTTCGGCTTCTCGGTCGACTGCACCGTCACTTCAATTTCGGCCTGAGCGGGAATGTCCAGCTCACGAAACAGCTCACCTCGCCAGGACGTCGTCGCCAGCGGTCCGTCCGCAGTCTGTTCCCACTTCTCGAATGCCTGTCCCTGTTCGAGCGTCGTCCAGTGCTCAATGCCCAGCGGCCCGACAAAAACGAGCCCCGGATTGTCCATTCGTTCGAGCATCCGCACGCTGTCGCGGCGAACTCGAACCGCCCCGTGACGGCGGCTGCTCAGCGTCAGCATCGTCTCGTCAATGGCTTCCAGCTTTGCGAAGAGGATGTCACCGTTACGGAGGACGACGCGCAATGGGTCACGTTCTGCCTCGTCGGAATCCGACGGGAGCCCGAACTCAACCAGCGTCAGATAACGACCGTCGATCTGAACCGGGTCGGCAAACAACGGCGACTTCCAGAGCAGCACGTTGTCTTTCGCGCTGAGCAACTGGCCATGCAGCGAATCTCCGTTCGACCAGCGCAGGGTGTCGGGCAGCGTGGTTCGCGCAGTGGCAGGCTGCGTTGCTTCCTGAGCATGACCCGGCAACGCAGCCAGCGTCAGCCAGCACAGCATCAGCCAGCACAAGGCCACCAGTGCGAGAACTGTCGAAATCGCGGATCGGCGTTTCATGCGTCCCTCACTAGCGTTCGTAAATCGGCAGGAAGCGGTAATTGAGCGCGAGTGCCAGCATGGACATCGCGGTTCCATACGCCTTTCCGTGGCTGCTGTCGAAGGAGCCGTCTTCAAGCTGTTTGGCCTTCAGGACTTTAATCGTCGCCTGATTCCAGCGCGACCAGGCTTCAAAGTTGCCCTGAAACAGAGCCTGCGCTTTGTAGTAGCGATTGTAGAACTCGTAACTTCGAGCGTTGCCCTGCAGGTTTCTGGAAAGGTTGCCGACGGTCGCATTGAACTGCGGCCAGTCACGTTTTCGACCCACCGCGTAAACGAGCGCGGCAATGCACGTCATGTTTTCCGACCCGCCACCAACTCCGCCGGAGTACGCCACCGTTCCGCCATCCGCCGTGTGCGATTTGAAATAGTTGAGCGCCTTATCGAGGCTCTCGTCCGGCACTTCGATCCCGGCGTTTCTGGCAGCCAGCAGACCCATCGTCACCGCGCCGGCGACCGAGGTGTCCGCGTCCGTTGATTCGGGCGAGTACCGCCAGGCTCCCCATTGGTTGCGATTCTGCGACGTCACGGCGCGGCGAACGGCCAGATCAAGTGCCTCGCCGATCGAGCGGCGGTTGGCTGCTGGTTCGGAACCGTCCCACAACTGCGAGTCATCGACGGCTCCGTAAGCTTCTGCCAGGCCAAGCATCGCAAAGCCGTGATGATACATGCTGTTGCCGAGGTACCCGGTTCGTGGGTCCTGCCCGAGAATCATGCTCCGCACGGCACGACGAATATTCGAGCTGTAGCGTCCGAAGTTCGGGTCCTCGCCGCTGGCCAGAAACGCCATCACGCACATTCCGGAGATACCGTGCTCGCCACCCGCCCGGCCCGCGCTGCCCCAGCTTCCGTAATCCGTCTGCGTACGGGCGAGGTATTCAAGTCCGCGCTGGTAGATCACTTCGACTTCCGTCGGCACCTTCTCGCCGAACCGCAATGCCGGTCCCTGTGCAAACAACGGAGAAGTGAACCCGGTTACCACAAGGGCGATTGTCAGAACTGCGTTACCGACGCTCAGCATTCGGCGGCGGCAACGACCGAAAGACTTGCTGCACGCTGGGTGCTCGCAGGCAGTTTGAAATGCGGCTCTCTGACCAGACATTCGATCCTCGGCTGGTGGATCACGAAAGAGCGGACCTGGTCCCGCCAGAAGGACGGGCGTAACGGAGCCGGCAAACGGAACAGGCTACGCCGTCGCGATGAACGCGTCCACTGCGGCGCTACAGCAACGCATGGATCGACTGAACCCGGTGTCAAACCGCAGGCGAGCGGTCAGCGGGGCTTCCCTGGCCGAACAAGAGTCTGCACGGCGGAATCGCCCTCGGCTCCGATGAATTCGTCAGACTCGAACGAGGTATTCCGCGTGCAGTACGGACAGTTGGTGCCGTAGATAATCCGTCGGCAGCGGCGGCATTCGTGCGGGCCGACCTGTACCGGACGGTGCCGGATGCGTTTGTAGATGAGATACCCAAAACACATCGCCACAGCCGTTGCCAAAGCCCAGCGCAACTCACCGAGAGTGTGGGCAAACGTGATCGGAATCAAATAGACGAGGATCGAGCCGCACATGAAGTAGACGAAGGCCGTGACCCAGCGTTCGCGGAGATTCTCGGCTTCGCGCGCCTGGGCATTGATCGCTTCGCCGAACTCGTCACGGAGCAGATCGAACTTGATTTCACCAAGACGCGCGGTGAGGTCGGCGTCGATTCGCGACAGCAGCCGCTGAACGCTGTCCAGAAGATGGTAGGTGTCGTCGAACGAAAACGCCTTCTGGTGCGCCCAGCGATTTCGGAAAGCTCGCAGTTCCGCAACCAGGCTGCGCTCAAACAGGCTCAGATGCTGGCGGAAGACAGCGTTCCACTGATCCCACATGACGCTCAACAGGGCGTGAGCGTCCCACTCTTCAATATTGACGGGCAGATTTCCGTACGTGCGGTCGTTCTTAAAGCTTGCTCTCGCAGTTTCCAGCCAGTCATCGCCGAAAGTCTCTTCCAGACATTCGCGGACATACGGGCGCAGCGCGACCGTCAGAGTGTCCAGCGCCAGCGTCGCACTGTCCTGAAACGTGTCCACAGGACGGAATCCAATCTGAGAAAACGGTGGGAAGAACAATCACCCGGCCCTGAGCGGGAACATCAAATGGCTTGATGCCTGTCGGGAAAGACCAAATCAATGCCGGGAAGCGGTGGGAGAGAGACCACGTTACGCAGGCCCGGCAGGTGTCAGCTATGTGACATTCAGTGATCAGCGACTGGATTCGCATTCCAGCCAGCGGCACTTCTGCAGATGCACAAAACTAACCTCGATCCGGTTTCGCTCCTGTTGCTGATCGCGACGATTTGACAGGAATGTTCGCGCTTGAAATCTGCTGGTGACCGAATTCCATGTCGGTCGGCAGCAACAATCACGCATCGCACATCAAGACTCGCTGGGTCTGCTTCGAATCACTCGTCAGCGAACTCGTCACGAATCGCGACGACTTCGTCCAGACATCCAAGGAACAGGTCAACAAGCCGAGGTTCAAAGTGATGGCCGCGGTCCTTCTTCAGGATCGACACACAGGTCTCCAGATCGAACGCTTCCTTGTAAGGTCGCTTTGTCCCCAGAGCGTCAAAGACGTCAGCCACCGCCGTGATACGGCCTTCGATCGGAATGTCCTCGCCAGCCAGCCCCTGCGGATAACCGGTTACGTCCCATTTTTCGTGGTGCGT
>JAPOLP010000015.1 GCA_029977045.1 Planctomycetota bacterium | reverse complement strand
TTGAGAAGCTCAAGGAACGCATCAGGAAAGCTTGCAGGGTCTACGGAACCGAAGGAGGCCAGACGATCCGAGCCGATTCAGAGTCAAAAAGCGTGCCCGAATCACTGGGCACAACGATCGGCACCCCGGCGATTTCGCTTTGACGTAACCAGCTACCGCCAACTCAGGTTACGTGATTCAGCCATCGGTCATCGAAACAGATGGACGATTGCATGTTTGCGAAATTCAAGTCTGTTCAGATCGAGCTCAAATGCGTCAACTGGATTTTTTAATCGCATCGAGTTCCAGCAAAGCGACCGTGGGCGTATTGGCTCTAAAGAACTGAAGTGTCCTCATGACGGCTGTCGAAACGAAAACAGGTCCGTGAGATGACTCACGGACCTGTTCTGTGCATGCAGTCTGACTTGTGCGCAAGTCCCGCCGATTTCAGACAAGTTCCTCGATAGGCTTGCCGTGCTCGATCAAGTACGTCGGCCGGCCGGCCTGGTTGGTGAATTGGATTCGCTGGTCCATCTCCATCACCTTGAAAACTGTGGCCAGCAGATCCTGCGGTGTGATCGGGGTCGTCTTCGGGACATCGACTTTCTCGGCCGACTCGCCGATGACCTGGCCCATCTGGAGTCCGCCGCCGGCCAGTGCCAGCGTGCTCAGCGGAGCCCAATGGTCGCGGCCTGCTCCGCCGTTTATCTTCGGTGTGCGGCCGAATTCGCCACTGATCACCAGCAGGATGTCGTCCGACTGGCCGCGGAGTTCGAGGTCTTCGACCAGAGCGGCCACGGCGCGGTCGACCTGCGGACCAAGGTTGTCCATGGCCGCCTTGATGCCGCCGTGCATGTCCCAGCCGCCGAAGTGCAGCGTGACAAAGCCGCAACCGGCTTCGCACAGACGACGGGCCTGCAGCAGTTGCTGGCCCAGTCCCGTGCCATAGCGGTCAACCACGCGCGGGTCTTCATATTTCAGATCGAAGGCCTGCTGCGAGCGGCTGAGGATGATGTTGAAGGCCTGCTGGTCGAACGCGTCCAAGCCGTCCATCACCTTGCTGCGGTCAATGTCGCGTTTGACGTTGTCGATGCCTTCCAGCAGCGAGCGGCGCGAATCGAGTCGCGTCTTCTGAATGTTCAGCGCCATATTGCGACGGGCTTCACCGCCGGAATCGAACGGGCCGAACGCCGTTCCCAGAAATGCCGGGCCGTCGGCGTAGATGCCTCCCAGACGGACATAAGTCGGCATCCCGGTCACCGGGTGGTTGGTGCCCCGCACGCGAGACACGATCGAGCCGATGCCAGGACGGTCGGAAGCGGCTCCATTGTCGGCCAGGCGGTTGTCGTAGCCGGTCATCACATAGTGTGTGCCGCCGGAGTGGCCGCTGTTCGTGTGAGCGAATGATCGGACGAAGGCCATTCTGTCGGCCACCGTGGCCATGCGCTCGAAGTTGCCGCCGAGGGTCACGCCCGGCAGGTTCGTCTGCACCTCGCCGGTCACGCTGCGGTACTCGGACGGAGCGGTCATTTTCGGATCGAACGTCTCAACGTGCGTTGGGCCTCCGCCCAGCCAGAGCCAGATCACAGACTTGCTGTTGGAAGCCGTTCCGGCACTCTCCGCCTGAGCCTTCTTCCGCAAAACATCGGACAGTGTCAGGCCACCCAGGCCGAGTGCTCCGACCTGCAGAAAATCACGACGGGACGTTCCTTCACAGTTACCGCGAAGCCGAGGGCTAGAGAGTTTCAGCATTCCACGTGTCCTTGAATATTGACGAACAGAGAAGGGACTCCGACGCAGAGCTCTTCAGAAACTACATCGACAAAACGCATCGCTACGCATTGATATGGAGACTACCGATTTGTGATTCGCTGCAACAGAGCAGAGCTGTGCCGCCTCTGCAGATTTGACCGTCGGAACCGCCGACTTCCCGGGGTTTCAAGGGCCGCTCAATCAGCCGCGGGGCGCAAGCCCCGGTTCCTGCACGAAACCCGAGGCCAGCGTCCCGTGGCTGATCAATTCGTATGAGCGAAGATCAGCGTTCTCGCAGGTCGCCACCCTTCCGCTCTGTTTCCTCGTGTTGTCCGATCACTTCCGAACACGTTGAGTTACTCGCCGATTGTCAGCGTCTTCAGTGCCTGACCGTTGTTGCCGTTCCACAGAAACACGTTGCCGTCGGCTGTTCCGGTGGCCACCAGGTTGCTGTCGGGAGTGATGTCAACGCAGTGCAGCCAGCCGGACGCGCCGCCGAAGTTGCGGAAGTTACCGCCGTTTGTCGCCGTGTGCATGCGGACCAGTCGGTCGCCACAACTGGAGACGATGTTGTCGGACTCGCCGATGTACCGCACCGCGGTGACGTGCTTGCCGAAGTTCGGGATCGTGCGGTCCTGATCCCCGGTCTCCGAGTTCCAGACCTTGATGGAGTTATCTGCGGCGGCCGACACCAGTGTGCTGCCGTCGCCCTTCCAGGCCAGTCCCAGCACGTAGTTCGTGTGCCCTTCGAGCCGCCGCAACTGCTGACTGCTCGCCACGTCAAACGTGCGGATGTATTTGTCGGCTGACCCGGACGCAATCCGCTTCCCGTCGGGTGAAAACCGCGCTGAGTAGATGACGTCATCGTGTGCCTGCGGCAGGAAGAACTGCCGCGCACCGTCCGCCACGTTAAACACCAGCAGTTCGCCGTTGCGTGACGGAACTCCGCCCGCGACGAGCAACTGGTCGGCTGCGGAACTGAAGTCGAGCGACGTGACGCGGTGTGAAATCAGTTCCGGCTGGTCGACGGCTCCGATCGTCCGTTCCAGACGCCAGCCCGGGTTCAATTCCCACACACGGACGGAGTGATCAGCCGAGCCTGACACGAGCGACTCGTCATCGAAGAACGTCACGCTGCCGGCCGCCGCCGCGTGCCCCGCGAACGCCGCCAGAGCCGTTCCCGTCTCCGCGTCCCAGGTGTGCACACTGGAAAACTCACCGCCGGTCGCCAGCAGCCGTCCATCTGGCGAGAACGCCAGCGAGCGAATCGCCAGGTCCGCCTCGGCCGACGCTTTGTTGGCTTCTTCCAGAGCTTTCTTCGCGGCTTCCAGAGCCGCTTCCATTTTCGCGTGCGTGTCTTTCGCAACCGGCACGACGGCCGTGGCCGCTTCCAGTTCGCGCGCGGCGATCACCTGTTGCTGAGACGCCAGATTCTGAGCCGACTCGGACGTCTTAAGCGCTGCCAGCGCATCGGTAAACGGCTTCTGAGTCTGTGTGACTTTCTGCGTTGCCTGATTCGCCGCGTTGACCGCCGTCTGAGCCGCCTGTGTCGGAGCCGCGACCGCCGCTGTCAGCTTCTGCGATTCGGCCTGAGCCGCCTGCACGGCCGCCGCCGCATCGGTCGCGGCCTTCTTCAATGTTTCATCGGTCGGGGCTGCATTTGACGCCGCAGTCAGCTGGTTCGACTTGACGACCGCCTGCTGCACCGCGTCGGCCGCGGTTTTCGCGTCTGCTTCGGCACGCAGCTTTGCGAGCAGCGCCACCTGAGCCGCCTTCGAGGCTTCGATGGCTTCCTTTTCGGCGGCGACCTTCTCGCCCATTGCCTTGTTGAGCGCCGTCTTCTTGTCCTGCACGTCCTTGTTGGCCGCAGCCAGAGCTTCGTCCGCTTTCTTTGCCGCTTCGGTTTTGACCGGCAGATCCTTTTCGGCCGCGTCAAACTGCTGCTTCGCGGCGTTCACTCGCGCCTGAGCCGCGTTCTGCTGCTGCGTCGCCCGAGCGACCTGCACCTTCCGCCGTACGTCGCTCCGCATCTCGGCGATCTGCTGCCCGTTGATGTTCCAGAGCTTCGCCGTGTGATTGTCGCTGGCTGTTGCGAGCCGCTGACCGTCCGGTCGTACGGCCACCGCCGTCACCGCGCCGCCGTGGTTGTACTGGCCAAGCTGCTGGCCATTGTCGAGATTCCACCTCCGCGCGGTCGCATCCAGACTGCCCGAGAAGACCTGCATCGGTGTGCCCGGCAGCGACGCCAGCGACATCACCTGACTGCCGTGACCGGAGATGCTCCGCACCGCGTGCGTGCTCCACACGATCACCCCTGCTGCATCGGCCGACAGTACGCGACCGTCTTCGCCGGCAAGCACCAGCCCGATGACCGGCTGCGTGTGCTGAGTGAACCGCTGCTGCATCGCGCCCGACTGCAGCTCGAACACGAGCGCCGCCGGCTTCTCGCCAGTACTGCCGCCAATCACCGACGCGTTGTCGAGCGAGAACGCAACGCTCTTCACCGGACCTGTAAATCCCGCCAACTGCTGCGGCCCGAAACCGCCGCCGTTCGTTTGCCACAACCGCACGACGTTGTTCTCACCCGCGGTCGCGAGCACCTGCTCGTTCGGCGAGATCGCCAGCACGTTGATTGCCGCTCCGTGACTCGTCACAAACGTCTGCTGACCGTTCGCTGTCGAGTATCCCCTTAACGAACCGTCCTTGCTCGTCGCAAACACCGTCTGGCCGTTCGAGTGAAACAGCAGCGACGTGATCGCCTGCTGATTGCCATCGAGATGTCGCAGGAACCGCAAAGGCTGTTGAGCGAGCTGCCCGGATTTGTCTCCGGTGAGCACTCGATCAAGCTGAAAATCAAACGCCGCCACCGTCAGCGACGCGTTACCTGCTGATTCCAGCAGCCGACCGCTCGCGACATCCCAGACGATCAGCTCGCCTTTGGCCGTGGCCGAAACCAGCCGATTATCGTCCTGCGAAAACGACACGGATGTTGGGATATCCGAATGCCCGATCAGCGTCTGCAGAACCTGTCCGTTGTTGATCTGATAAATGCGGACGAGCTTGTCGTCACCAGCGACCGCGAGCTTCTGGCCATCCGGCGTGAGAGCAGTTGCAGTCGGCGTTGCCGGATAATTGAAGGCCCGCGTCTGGCTGCCGTCGTCCGGGTTCCAGAACCGCACGGACTTATCCGCCGAAACCGAATACGGTTGAATCCCCGGCCAGAAGCCGACCGATACGATTGCTCCCGTGTGCCCTTCAAAGTCCTTCAGAAGCATTCCGTCGGCCAGGTTCCACAGACGCAGTTTGTTGTCCGCCGTTCCAGTCAGTATCTGCGTACCACTCGATACGAACGCGACCGCTGTCACGTTGCCGGTCAAACCTTCCAGCTTGAGTTGCTCGGGCTGCTGAGCATTCGCCGGATCCCAGACGCGGACCGTCCTGTCCGCCGAACCGGTCGCCAGCCGCGTGTTGTCGGCCGAAAATGCGATCGCTGTGATTGGCCCGGCATGCCCGGCCAGAGTGTGGACGAGCTGTCCGTTGTCGAGGTTCCGCACGAAGACGACGTGCTGCCCGTTCGCCACGCCGGCCACGGCCGCCAACTTCCGCGACGGACTCACGACGATCCCCGCGACCGCCCCGCCCGTCGTGCCCTCGAACGCGATCGTCTGAGCGGAGGCCAGATTCCACAGCGTGATGCCGCCGTTCTCGACGCCGCTGACAAGCTGCTTCCCGTCCGCCGACGCCGCAATTGACGTTGCCGGAACAGCGTTGCCGTTCGCCGTTGCCCCGGACCAGCGAGCCAGCAGTTTCTTCTCGGGGACGCTCCACAGGCTGACGCTGCCGTCGGCCGCTGTTGTCGCCAGTTGCGGCACCAGCTTCGCCAGCGTCTCCTCATTCCCGGCCGCCGCTGCGACAGCCGCGTGATCAGTCACAAACTCCAGAGAACTTGCCGCCCCGTTATCGAGCTTCCACGTGGCGAGTTCCGTAATCATCACCCGCGGGGCGCCCGCCCCCGGTTCGTTCGCTGCTAGCTGGTTCGCAACGTTCAAAACCCGCACCGTTCCGTCTGCAGCACTCAATGCCACAAACCGCCGATCACGGCTCACGACCACCTGCTGCAGATTCGGCACCGACAGCGCCAGCTTCTCCGGCGCCACCGCCGGCAGCGTCCACGTCCTGACAAAGTTCTCCGCACCGCCGGAAACCAGCAGCCAGTCCGGATTCGGCTGCTGTTCGGTTGGAGCCGCCGTTGCGACCAGCTCAACTGCATTCACGGCGACCGGCGTTTCGATCACGCCCGTCAGCGCCCCGTCTGCCGTATTCCACACGCGAATGCTCTGATCCGCCGATCCCGACACCAGCCGCGCACCGTCCGCCGAAAACTTTAGCGACGTCACGCGATCGGTATGCCCGGTGAGTGTTGGCCCGGCCGCTCCGTCCGCCGCGTTCCATAGACGGATCGTGTTGTTCGGACCCGATGACGCGATCCACTTGCGATCTGGACTGACCGCGACCGCCGTCACCTCGGCACCTGTCGCCAGGGTCTGCCGCACAACGTCGCTCGGCCGCCGCCAGAGTTTCACTTCACGAAAACTCCCCGACGCCAGCAGGTCGCCGTCCACGCTGATCGCCAGCGACTGCACCAGATCCCGATGCGCGATCCCGGGATCGTTCTCACCGCTGGCCAGAGCCGGATCGCTGAGCCGTGTCACCAGCTTGCCTGTCGGCACGTGATACAGAAACAACTGATTCGCGCGACTGGACGCGACGTACTGCCCGTCCGGCGTCACCGCGACGGCGTACACGGGACTGACCGACTTCGGCAGCGCCTGCCATTTCTTGGGTGAGAGTGTGGCGACACCACTGCTGCCGCGAGCCCCTTGGTCGATCCACAGCTTCAGCAGTCCGAGTTCCTGCGAGGTCAACGGCTTTGCCGCGACCTCGTTCCCCTCAGGCGGCATCACCGGCTCGCTCTGATGCGCCGCGACCTTGAGAATCAGACTCTCCGCCCCTTTACCGGGAATCGCCGCCGGCCCGGTATCGCCGCCCTTCAGGATCCCCTGCGGCGATTCGAGCACCAGATCGCCGTGCTTCTCAGTCAGGCTGTGACAGGCCAGACAGTTCTTCTGCAGGATCGGCAGAATGTCTTTCTCGAAGACAACTGGCTCACCACGCTGCACATTCGCCACAGGAATCGGCGCAGCATAAGCAGCGTGCGTAACACTCAAAGAGGTCAGCAGAACGAATAAATGTCTCACGGCACCAGTCCGAAAAAAGTTTTCTAGAGAGAGCACTCGTCAAGAACCACCAATCTTCAGTTATCAACACTAATGATGTGTTGAGTTCTCTTGCGGCCTCATTCCCGCGTCCCCACACGAGTCGCCGGCAGGAATTCGACCGTAGTGGACCAGATCATCTCCCATTCGCGTTAATTCGCGTCGATTAGCGTTCCTCAATCACATCCAACCTGCTTACTTCTGTGTTTCCACCGAGACAATAGTCAGTTTCAGCGGGTGATCGAGGATCAGGTTCTGACCGTTGAAATTCATCTGCAGCCGGAACGTCATGGCGTGTTCACCGGGAGTCGCGTTCGCCGCAGCGGTGATCTTCACTGTGCCCTCGGTGTTGTTCTGGTCGATGTTGATACCGGGAATCGACAGGCCGCCGACGCCTCCGGGTAACTGCGGCTGCACGCTGACGTTCGCGTTGAAGTCGTACAGCCGAGTGACCTTGAATGGGACGTCAACAGCGTCGCCCTGCTTGACCGTTGCAGCATCGGGGCCTGAGTGGGTGATCGGGTACTCGGCGATCTGGATCGTCACCGGTGTTGACGCGGTGTTGAAATTGAACCCGCGTTTGTTCGCCTGCTGCTGAGTCTGCTGCGCCTTCTGATCGGCGCGCTGCTTCTCCTGCTGTGCGAGTGTCTGGAACTGCTGTGCTTCCTGCTGTTCCTGATCGGCCTGCGTCTTCGCTTCCTGAGCCGCCTTCTGTTTCGCGACGGCTTCTTCCTGCTTTTTCGTTGCTGCCGTGGCGGCGTCGGTTGCGGCTTTCTCTTTTTCCGTCGTCGTTTTCACTGCGGCTTCCGCCATCGCGACCGCCTGCTTCAAACCATCATCGTCGGGCTTCGCAGCGAGTTGCTGCTTCGCGGCGTTGAGCTGATCGGTCGCCGTCTTCAGCGCTGCCGCTGCCTGAGTCGCCGCCTGATCCGCCTGCGTCTTCGCCGTGTTCGCCGTATTCAGCTCGTTGGTCGCAGTATTCAGTGCGCTGGTTGCCTGCTGAGCCGCCTGTTGTGAGGTCTGAAACTTCTGCTGCGCTTCCGTCAGGGCCTTCGCCATTTCCTCCTGACGTTTCTTCGCCGCTTCGGCGGCTTCCGGGTTGCGGCTGTACTGCACGCCCTGAGCCATCGACGCCAGATAGAACGTGTATTTGCCTGGCGGTGTGTTGGCCTGCAGACGCAGTTCGAATTCGCCCTTCTCGTTGCCACCGATCCCGACCTGCGGGACACCGACGTTCGGCGGCAGCCCGATCGGGAAGCCCGTGATGTTGCCTCCGGCACCTTCCGCCCGCTTCACCTCATAAGGAATCTTGAGCACACCGCCGCGCGCCGTCTCAATCACTTTGCCCTCGCCCGCGGTGAGCGAGACGAGCGACGGCTCTGCCTCCGAAACGGTGAGCTGGATCCCGTCAGTCAACCGGGCCGAAATGCTCGCGACGTTGGAGTTCGGCTGCTGAAACTGGATCGGTTCGAGCGGTCGGCCGACGCGGGCGACGCGCGTCACATCGGCGTTGCCCACTTTCGCCCTGCCGACAATCCGCACGCTGCCGTTGCCTCCCGGAGCGTTGTCGGCCGCTGTCAGCACGAGCGTCGAATAGGTACTGCCTGGCCCGATGGTGACTTCTTCGCTGGTCACGCCGTTCGGCAGTCCCTCGGCCGACACGCGGATCTCGCCCTCATACCCATCCCGTCGGAATGCAGTGACGCGGATCGCTTCCCGCGCCCCTTTCCGCAACAGAAGCGACCCCTGCAGATCGACGGGTGCCGCAGCCAGGCGGAAGTCCGGCTGTTCGGACCGGATCGCCAGACGGTAGACGAGCCGCGGGTCGGACTTCACTGCGCTGTAGCTGTCGCGGACCATCACACGATAGGTGCCGTCGGCCGGAGCCGTGAAGCGGTACCACGGATCATTCGTCCGATGATCAAACTCCTTGCCGCGATCATTTGTGGTTACGTCGTCGAGCCACACGATCTGGCTGACCTGCTCCTCGCCGGCATCCGTCTTCGTGATCCGCTGCACCAGCAGACCGGGATCGGTCGGAAGCCCCAGCCGATGCGAATAGACCTCAATGAAGAACACTTCATTGGTCTTCGCGTCGAACGTGTACCAGTCCATGTCCCGTTGCGGGTAGAACTGCCCGAGCACTTCGCACGGCAGTGTCAGCTTCTGCGCCGTCGCCGGGGAATTGTTCTCCGGCTGCTCGCGCACAGCCGCGGCAGTGGTCGCAGTGATGAGGATCGGGTTCGACGGTCCGGCGGGTGAGTTCACCCGGTACTCGACCCCGTCCAGTCCGGCCTGATGCGGATCGAGCCGTGACGAAAACGTCAGCTTGTCGGCAACGTCGCCGGGAATCGGAATGCGCACATTGAGCTGCTGCAGCGGCTGGCCGTCGATCTGCAGCGGCGAGTTCTGACCTCCGGGCAGATTGCGTCCATAGACGGTGTACTCATCGTTTGATCCGGCTGCTCCTCCGGGCGGGAACACATAGTCGAGATGCGGCCGCGACGAGAGCACGATGCGGTACACAAAGTCGGCTCCGCCCTGGTACAGCGAATCGCGCACCGTCAGGAAGTATTCGCCAGCCGCCGGGAAGGTCAGATCGATCAGTGGATCGCCCGCAAAGCCCTGCCGGTTCTCCGCGAGGATGCGGCCGTCCGCCGAGGTCACCTTCAGCACGACGTCGGACCGCGAATCAATCCGCCGCGCCTGTCCGTCGATCAGCAGCCGCTGCCCGGCGTTCGCCTTGAATCGGAACCGGTCCACATCGGCGCCTCCGTTGAGCTGCCCGTTGATGATGCCGGGAACGGGAACTTCGGTGGCCTGCTCGATTTCCAGATTCGGCTCGGTCTCGTTCACCTCGGTGAGCGTATCGACGACAAACGTCCGCGGATTCGACAGGCCGTACTTGCCCTGACACCGGACCTCATGCTGCCCCGGTGGGACGTCGCCTCTGACGGTCACGACAAACTGGTTCTCAACTGGTTGCGGCCCGTTATCAAACGGCCCGGGCTCGGCCATCTTCCTCGCGGCGGTGATCCCGGTGTGTGAAAACGTCAGCCGATCGACGTCATCCAGATCGATGCCCGAAATCGTGACCTCAACCGTCTGACCTGCCTGAGCCCCCGTGGGAAACACAGAGTCCAGCCGAGTCCCCGGAAGCTGCGCGAACAGGGATGAGGCCAGCAGTACTGTCGTGCTGGCGAATGCTGCAATCAGGTTTCGATTCATGCTCACCCTCATCATCCGCCGGGTGCTAGCCCCCGGTTCTTCGTTCTGCATCCGTCAAACGTCATGTCTTGCGATGACCGTGTGACACGGTCTGTCTCGAAATCATCAGCCGCAACTCGCCAGCGTCAGGTTTTTCATCTGGAACCGTGGGTTGGCGACTGGCGGTTCAGGTCTCAACGCACGAACTGAAACTCCTTCGCGTTCAGCATGGCCCAGATGACGTCTTCCCAGGCCTGCTGTTTGTTCGGTGCGTTCGCGATGTGATCCGTGACCAGCTTGAGTTCGTCCGGTGACGGGTTTCGGGAGAACGCCCACAGGTACAGTTCAGTCGCCTTGTCCTCGTCCTTGCCCTCCTGATCGCGGGCCAACTGGGCCGCTCGGCCATTGCCGCTCTGCAGGCGTCCCTGGACGTCCGTGGAATTCAGCAGGTGCAGCGACTGGGCGAGATTCGCTTCCGGGCTGCGTTCGCATTCGCAGGCACTTTCAGCTTCCGGCTTGCCGAACACCTGTAGGAAATAGTTGTTGAACCCGTTGTCCGGAAGCTGCACGGCGCGCGTGCCTTGCGGGACGCCGCCGAAGTTTGAGGGCACTGCGGCCACGTGGTTGATCGCGTCATACAGCACCTCGGCCGGCAAACGCCGCGGGTAGAAGCTCGAAAAGTTCTGCGTGTCCGCCGCGTTGAACTCGGTCGGTTCCGAGCTGAGCTGGTAAGCGCTCGATTTGCAGATCGTCCGCACCAGGTCCTTCAGGTCGAAGTTGTGATCGAGGAAGTGCTTCTCCAGTGCCGCAAGCAGTTCCGGATTCGACGGCGGGTTCGTGACGCGCAGATCGTCTTCCGGATCGACGATGCCGCGGCCGAAGAAATGTTTCCAGTAGCGGTTCACCAGAGCGCGAGCGAAGAACGGGTTATCCTTCGCGGCCATCCAGTCGACGAGTGAGTGTCGGGCGTCTTCCCAGGCAGGGATGTCGAGCGGTTCTGCGCCGAGGCCGGTCGGCTTGACCAGTTCCTGCGTTCGCGGGTTACGCGACTGCGGCGGGTTGCCGTTGAGATACACGACGTCGGGGCGGTTGGTCTCGGGGTTGTACCGTCCGACTTTCAGCGCCACCTGCGTGAAGAAGGCCTCG
The DNA here is from genome assembly GCA_029977045.1 of Planctomycetota bacterium. Taxonomy (GTDB): domain Bacteria; phylum Planctomycetota; class Planctomycetia; order Planctomycetales; family Planctomycetaceae; genus JAPOLP01. Next base: position 8,202 of record JAPOLP010000015.1, on the reverse strand, counting down.
AAGCCGTAATAGTCCTGCTGGCTCCAGCGTTCGAACGGATGGTGATGACACTTCGCACACGCCAGCCGCATCCCTAGAAACAGTTGCGCGGTGTCTTCCATCTGCACGGTCGACGAGCCCAGTTCGCGGAACCAGGCCACCGGTGGATGAGTCTCGGCATCGCCGCTGGCCGTCAGCACGCTGCGCACAAACTGGTCGTACGGCGTGTTCTGATCGAGCTGCTGCCGGATCCAGTTGTGGAACCGGTATGTGAACTTCACATCGTTGCCGTTACGCCGCTTGTTGCGGAGAACGGCGGACCACTTGTTGGCGAAGTAATCCGCGTAGCCGGGACTGGCGACCAGCCGGTCGACCAGCGCGTCGCGCTTGTTTGGGTTCTGATCGGCGATGAATGCCCGAGCGACCTCGGCCGTCGGCAACTGGCCGGTGATGTCGAGCGTCGCGCGGCGGATGAACGTCGCGTCGTCGCACACCGCTGACGGCGGGATGCCGAGCTGTTTCAGCCGCGCGAACACGAACTGATCGACGAACGAGTTCTGCGGCGGCAGCGTTGGCACGGGCAGGCCCTGCGGAATCACCGCGCGGAACACGGCCACCTGCCCCTGAAAGCGAACCATCACGGCGGCTTCGCCTGGAGTATCTTCGACGGTGATCAGACCGCTCGGTTCCGTGTAGACCATCTCCGGCTGATTCGCTTCGTAGGATGCCAGACGAGTAACGTCGCGGGTCGAGCCGTCGCTGTAATGCGCGACGACGGCGAGCTGTTGCTTTGTCGCAATGTTCATTTCCCGCACGGCGGGAACGACTTCGATCCGCTCGATTTTCGCGTCGTCTTCAGAGCCCAGCGGCGATCCCTGGGCAATCCAGTTGGCGACGAGCTGCCATTCGTACGTGCCGGGCTCCATGCGTTTTCCGCCACCGTGCGGCAACTGATTGGCCGGCTTTTGCAGCAGCAGGCTGTAATCCGGGTCTGCCGGAAACAGTCGCCGCCCGCGATCTTCATGCACGAGGTACTCGTAATCCTCGTCCGGATAAAACCCGAGCAGCGACAGCTTGAAGCCGTTCTGCCCATCCGACTTTCCGTGGCATCCGCCGGCGTTGCAGCCCAGTCGCGTAAAGATCGGGACGACCTCGTCGACAAAGTTGATCGGCAGTTCCTCGTTGCACTGCTGTGCCTGCAGGGCGATCGCCGTTGACTTCCCGTCCGCCGTACGCGCGGTCACGGTCGCGTTACCGTCGGTCAGCGGAGTGATCAGACCGTCGGCCGCAACTGTCAGAACCTGCGGAGCGTCGACGGCGTACGTCACGGCGTGGGTGAGGTCGTGCTTCTGGCCGCTGGAGTAACTGCCGGTGACGACGAGCTGCCTGCGGGCATTGCGGCCTCGCAGCAGAGGCTGTCCGGCATTCTCAAAGGAGATCGACACGAGATCCCCCTTCGGCCCCAACCCGGGAAACTCCGCCGCACTCAGAACCGCAGGAACCAGCATTCCGGACAGCAGCCAGGCACTCAGCACCCGCCGCGCACTCATTAATTGAGAAACTGACTGCATCACATTCTCCAGAGAACAGTCATGGGAAATGTCTTCAGGACTCGTGACCAACACGAATGCTATTGCGGAACACTGATCTTTGCTTTTCCTTCTCCACGTCACCGCGCCGCCGCGGGAATCTCGAACACGCGAGCGGTGCCGTCGCCGTTCGACAGCAGCGTGCGGGTACCATCAGCGGCGTAGTTCGCAAAGTTTCCAATGGACCCGACGCGCTGGTCGAACAGCGATTGACCGTTCGCTGGGTTCCAGACGCGGAGCTGTCCCGCGTAACCGTACGACAACAGCCGAGTGCCCTGCGGGTTGAACGCCACGCAGTGGATGTAATCCGTGTGCCCTTCCATCGTCCGCTGCTCGGCCCCGGTGAGGATGTCGAACAGATGCACCTTGCGATCGGCTCCCGCCGCCGCGACCGTCCGGCCATTGGGATGCACGGCGACTGAGTACATCGTTTCGTCCAGCGTTGTGAGCTGTTTCAACTGCCGGCCGCCGGCGACATCCCACAGTCGAATCGTTTTGTCCGCGCCGGACGACACGATCAGCGACTCGTCGGGGGTCAGTGCAACCGCGTGGACTGCTCCGACGTGTCCGTTCAACTGAAATCGCTGCTGCCCGGTTGTTGCGTCCCAGATGCGGACCGTCTGATCCGTGCTGCCCGAGACGACCGTTTTTCCATCGCGGCTGATCGCGACGGCATACACTGGCCCGCCGTGATTGAACTGCCGCAACTGCACTGGCGACGCGTACGCCCACTCGCTGACCTGCCCGTCCTGCTGAGTCGCCCAGACGCTGCGGTTGTCGCGCGAGAACTCGATCCGCGTCAGTGGCTGAGCGGACACGACTTCCTGATGCAGGTACAGCTCGATACCCGCCTGCGGCTGCTCGGGCGGAATCACCGGCCCGAAGATACGCAGCGTGTTTTTCTCATCGACAACCGCCAGCTTCTGGTTATCAGGTGAGTAGGCCAGCCGTGTCACCGGGCTGCCGATTTCGATCGTCTGCAGCAGCTCTGCGTTGCCGGCGTTCCAGACCAACACCTTGCCGTCCGCGGTCCCGACGGAGACGCGCTGGTTGTCGACCCGGGCGGCGACACACCGCGGTTCGCCGGTCAGCCCTTCAAACTTCCGCACGACGGTGCCGCCGTTGAGGTCCGTCACGACGACCTGCCCGTCGGGCGAGCACGTCACGACTTGAGCGCCTCCCGCGTACATTGTCATGTCGGAAATCGCGCGTTCGTGCGTCCGAACGGCGCGAATGATTGACGTCTTCGCGACGCCGAGCGAATTGTCGGTCGCGCCTGACACGAGTGTGATTCCGTCGCTCAACCAGCGGACGGCCGCGCCGGCTTTCGCGTGCGACGCGAACGACTGCAGCAGCACACCGCTGGCCATGTCCCACACGCGGACCTGTCCGTCGTCTGCAACCGTCGCCGCCCGCAGACTGTCGGATCGCACCGACACGCTCCGCACGGGTACGGGATGCTCGATGGTTCCAGCCGGTGTGCCGTCGGCAAGATTCCAGACTCGCAGCGTCTGATCGATTCCCACGCTGACCAACTGCTGCCCGTTTGGCGTGACAGCCAGTTCCGTGACGTCCTGCGAGTGCCCTTCGAGCGTGCGTTCGAGGACGCCGTCCGTGGTTCGCCATTGCCGGATGCGACCGTCCTTACCGGCGGCGAAAGCCTGCGCACCGCTGGTCGAAAACACGATGGCCGTTGCGCTCCCCTCGAGCCCATCCCACAGTCGTTCGAGGGATTTTGCAACGACGGCACCAGAGTTCTGCGGCCCGGCAGTCGCGACCTGCCGCCCGTCCGCACCCGTCCACGCGACCTGATGCGCGGTCGTCGGAACAGCGATCTCCTCCAGCAGCCGGAATGGTTCGACCGCGAACACGCGGACGCGCGCCTGCTGATCGGTCACTGCAACTTCACTGCCGTCGCGGTTGAACGCGGCATCCGAAACCGCCCCGCCCAAGGCGAGCGTTGCTGTCAGCTTGCCATCCGCGACCGTCCACACGAAGCCCTGTCCCTGTCCTGGCTGTTGCGGTGTCGTCGCCAGCAGCCGCAGTCCGTCATCGCTGGCCCGCAGCGAAACCAGACCCGGTACCGGCGCGGCCAGCGGCGGCAGCACCGTTCCGTCTGCCTTCCAGCGGAGCACCTGGTTGCCGGACTTCGTCAACACGGCAAATCCGGCGTCGCCGGCCAGAGCGACAAGCTGCGTCACCGGTTCCGCCGCGGCGTTCGGAGCCGACGCCGGAAACACTCCGCTCACCGCAGGCGTAAACGTCCGCAGGGAGTTGTACTGCCCGCCGCTCAACACGGTCTTTCCGTAGGCGGAGATTGCGACTGTTCGCGCGGGCTGAGCCGGCCCAGGCAGCCGTTCGGCAAGCTGACCCGTCACCAGATCCCAGAGCTGCGTGACGCCGTCGTCGCTCGCCGTTGCCAGCCGCGCGGCGTCGTTCGACAGCGAGACGCTCCGCACCGCGGACTTGTGTTCGAGCTTCTGAATCGCCGCGGGGGCACCGTTCGTCAGGTCCCAGATGAACGCGTTCCGGTCTTCGGATCCTGCCGCCAGTCGTTTCCCGTCACGACTGACCGCCAGCCCGGTGATCGTCCCCGCCGGACCGCTCAGCGTCCTGACTGGAGCCGGGTTTGCGACACGCCCGTCCGCCAGACTCCATACGCGCACGACTTTCGCCGACCCGCCGGCAAACAGCGCGCTGCCGTCCGGTGCAACCGAGATGCGCGTCGTACCGGCATCGAGAAGCGGTATGACCTGCGTCACCGCCAGACCGTGCTGTTCGATGCGTCCGTCCGTCCGGCATGCCAGCAACGCCGCTCCGTCGGCCGACCACACGACACCCTGCGGACATGTGGCGGGAGTCTGCAGGTGCTCGCCCGCCCGCCCGTCGCTTTCCCAGACGCGAACCCCGTCTGACGCACCCACCGCCACTCGCGAGCCATCCGTTGAGAACACGACGCTCGTTACTTCCGCCACCGCGCCCGCCAGCGTTGCGATCGGTGCTCCGTTCGCCACCGTCCACAACTTTGCCGTCTTGTCCGTCCCCCCAGACACCAGCTTCGTTCCGTCAGCAGACAATGCGATGCAGCGCAGATTTCCGCCATGCGTCACGGCACGCACTGCCGCTCCGTTTGCCGTGTTCCACAGACGCACCGTCCCGTCGTCCGACGCCGAAAACAGGTTCGCCCCGCGGACGATCAGCTCACGCACCACCGCCCCGTGCCCGGCGATGGATCGGACTTCCGCGCCGTCCGCGACCGACCACTGCCGGATGACGTTCTCCGTCCCCGTCGTGAATGCGACGGTCGCATCATCCGACAGCGCGACACCCACGACCGCCCCGGGATAGCCTTCGTGCTTGAACAGTTCGGCCGCGCCGCCGTCGAGCTTCCACACGCGGGACGTCTTGTCGGCCGATCCGGAAATCACCCGGTTCCCGCTCCTGTCGAACGCAATCGCCGTGATGGCTGCATCGTGCCCGGTCAGTGTGGCGATCACCTGGCCGCTGTCACGGTCCCGCACGATCACCGCGTGCTTCCCGCCCGACTGTCCGGCGACGGCGTAGCGTTTTCCATCCGGCGAGACCGCCGCGACCTGATACGGCGCCCCGTCGTTCGCCAGCTCTTTGGGAGGTTCCGGCAGACGCCACAGCCGCAGTGCCTGATCGGCGTCCACTGTGGCGAGCCGTTTCCCGTCCGGTAGAAACGCCGCATCGTAAATCTCGCCCGCGAGGCCGACCCGCTTCTGCTTCAGCGCTCCGTCGGCCAGCGTCCACACGAGCACCTGCCCGGCCGCTCCAACTGCGGCGGCCTGAGTTCCGTCCGCGCTGATTGCCACGGAGTGGACGGCGCCGGTCTGGCCGTCCAGCGTTCTGACTGCCTGGCCGTTTGCGGTGGTCCAGACGCGCACTGTCTGATCCGCCGAACCGGACACAAACACGCTCGCATCAGAGCTCAGCGCGACCGTCTGCACCGGCTGGCTGTGTCCGTTTGAGACGCGTGGTGGCACCAGCGGAAGCTGCCAGCGTTTGAGCGTGCCATCCCCGCTGCCGCTCAGCAGAGCCTGATTCGAGTGCTCATACGCGAGCGCTGCCACCGGACCGCTATGTGCCAGCAGCGAGCCTTCTGTCGCGCCGTTCACCGCGTTCCACAGCAAGATCGTGCCCTCGACGTCTGCACTGGCGATCTGCGCGTCATCGCGCCGCACAGCCACTGCGAGCACCGGTTGCTGATGCCCACCCATCTGCTGCTGCGGCTGCCCGTTCGATGCCCAAACGCGAACCGTCTTGTCGTCTGATCCGGTGACGAACCACTCCCCGTTCTGATTCGACGCCAGCGCTCGCAGCGGAGCCGTGTGCCCGTTCGTCGGAACAGCCGCCGTCGGAGTCGTCCACAGCCGCACCGTGCCGTCGACTCCCGCCGATGCGAACCGCAGATTGTCCGGGTGAAACGCCACGCGCGTGACGGCCTTGTCGTGACCGGCCACGCTGCCGCGTTCAGTCCCGTCGCTAAAGTTGAGCAGCCACACGCGTCCCAGATCGTCGGCCGTCGCCACCAGTGCATTGTTCGGCTGCACGGCGACCGACGTGACCGGACGCTCCGACTTCGGAAACTCGCGCGACACGGCTCCGCTGTTGAGATCGAATAGCCGCAGCGTTCCGTCCACGGCACTCACGATCGCCGTCGGTTGGTTCGTCGGAATCGCAACGTCCGTCACGGCCGCGGTCACACCCGCCAGACTGCGCTGTGACGGGATCGGCAACTGCCAGAACCGGACGACGCCGTCACCGCCGGTTGAGATGAGCTGCTGGTTATTGCTAGGAAATGCCAGCCCAGTCACACCGCCGGCATGAACACCAATTTCGCCCTGCACTGCATCGAGGAACGGGCTCCAGACCTGCACCTGCCCGTCGGCGTCGCCGCTCGCGAAGTACGCCGAGTCATTCCGCCACGCTGCCGCTGTCACTGCCGCGCGATGCCTCGCCCGCAGCAGGAAATCATTGCCCGCGGCAAACTGTGGCTTCTTCGCAGCGACCGACTTCGCCACTTCATGGAAGCTCCACAGCCGGACGACGCTGTCCGCGGCCCCGGACACGAGCGACCGTCCGTCAGGACTGACGGCCAGACCGCCAGCCGCTCCCTGATGCCCGGTCAGTAGGAGTACCGGCCTCGGCTGCGGAACGTCCCACAATCGCAGCGTGTTGTCCTGCGCCCCGGTTACGAGCGTTCGTCCGTCGCCGCTCAGCGCGAGGCAGTACAGCGGTCCGGTGTGGCCCGCGTACTGCCAGATTTCCCGACCGGTCTGGAGGTTCCACAGCCGGGCGGACTCATCAGAACTGACCGTGATGGCGTACTCACCATCGGGAGTAAAAGCTCCCATCAACACAGGCGCCAAGTGCCCGCGGAGCACTCCGGAATCAGCACCGGTTGCCGTCTCGTCCTGGCCATAGCCAAGTGCGGTCAGCGAGACTCCGGCGCTAAGTCCGCACAGCACCAGTAGCAGGCGACGAGACTGCGAAGCAATCAGCGGCATGGATGTCTCCACAGTCACTTGATGCCGCAACCTGGTGGGAACCGACGGACCCAGAGTGACTGAAGGCGGGTGGGAATGGCAGGTGAAAGTATGCGGCAGGAAACCCGAGCGTACGAAGTTCCGTGAGTCTGTCAGGCTGCAACACACACGATCCCGACTTCCCACGTCTCTGTTCGCCTCCCCAGGCAGAAGTGGCTCCTGTCATTGCGAGGGGACGAACCAACCGATCATATCCAACATGACTTGCGCGTCCAGCCGACTGAAGTAGAAGCGGCGGACGGAAAGCGTGGCGCTGTAGGGTGAGGCTGCAGCAGCCAGCGCCGAGCAATTTGTCACCAGGCCGGTGCGTAAATATCAGTGTGCCCCTATGTTCTACTCCGTAGATGAGTCGTCGGCGACGTTCCGGCAGCGAACGGGATTCAGCGAGAATTCGCCGTCGCTAATCGGTAAACCGTCGAACGCAAGCGAGGGAGCCAGCGACGAGCGCGACAGAGAGACACCGGAATCGAGAAGGCGTCGGAAAACAGACGCAATTTCCGACGTAGGCCATGACTGGAAGCCAACCATCAGTGTCGACTACGCCGCCCGTCGCTCGAATGACGCGATCAATCCGCCGACGTGACGTCGCACGGCGATCTGTTCGAGTTTCAGCGTCTCGACTTCCTCGGGAACCTCACAGATTGGCGGCAGGTGGTCACGCACCATGCTTGATCGGGTACTGTTGTAGTAGGCGGTGAACTCTGCCAACAGGTAGTCGAGATGCCGCTGGCCGAAGATGATGAATCGCGCCAGGCACTCAAGCTTGATTGTTTGGATGAAACGCTCGCAGCGTCCATTGAGATTCGGCGACGCTTTCGGCAACTGGTTTGTTCGCACGGCTCTTGCAGCCAGCGTGTCCTTGAACTCCTGCGTGAACTTCGTATCCATGTCGTGGATGACGATCTCCGGCTTTTTCTCTCGACTACCCGTGTCTTCGAGAAACCGTTCTGTCTGTTCCACGACCCATGCGGAATTCGGGTGCTCCGTTGAAGGCGAGACGATAGCTTCCCGTGTCTCCAGACAGAGAAAAGCAAGCACGTACATCTGCCGGATGCCGCGAGCCG
>JAPOLP010000396.1 GCA_029977045.1 Planctomycetota bacterium | reverse complement strand
ATCACCATCAACGATGTAATATATCCAATAAGGGTGACAATCTTAATATAATATACATGAAATTGTAAGCGTAACGTTGCAAGCAAGAGTAGCCCAATTGACGTTGCCCAATCAACGTTTCCCTGGCGAAGGATTGTCCGATGAGCGGTTCCGCCAGATGCATCCTGGAGACACCGACGCGGATGGCGTTCTCGACGTCGATGACGCGCTGCCACTCATCCCAGCGAATTCGAGCTGGTCCGCGATCTCCCTGCCGGCTGACGAGGACGGCAACCCGGATCCACCGCCTGACGAAACAACCGACGACCTCGGCATGTTCAACTTCACGGGTACTGGATCAAAGCCAATCGACGACTTTATGAACGACAACGGCCTGGTGTTTGATGCAAAACGCGGCTTCGGCTGGAAGCGGGACATCTCAGACAACAATCGCCGCCGGGGGCAGATCGACGGCGAACATCGCGACACGTTTCTGTTCACGCGGTCTCACGATGTCTGGGAGCTGATTGTCTCCAACGGCCGCTATGAGGTCACGGTTTGCGTTGGTGACTCGGGACATGAGCAGACCGGGCAGAACGTTACCGTCGAGGGACACGAAACTCTGCGCAACGTCGACACCTTCGCCGGCGAGTGGCTGGAGAAGACGGCTACCGTCGACGTCTCGGACGGGCGGCTGACTGTCGAGATCGGACTGCCAGGCAGTTCGACAAATACCTGCCTCAACTGGCTGCACGTTGTCCGGAAATAGCGTCTCGGACAAACGAGAACCGGACGCGGTCTGGCCGTCTCGCATCCCTTTCTTATTTGGCGAGTCGACGTCATTCTGTCCGCCGTTCCTAAGCAGTCGTTCTGGCTGCCGTTTGTCCCGTTCATTTCATTTCAACAGGGGAATCTCATGTCTGACGAATCAGCCAGTGCTTCGCCGGAACCTCAGTCGTCCAGTTCTCGCTCGGGCAGGTCACCCGTCGAAAAAGTCATCTGGTGCATCATCGCCGTGATCATCCTCGGCCTGGGACTCGAGCTGTACGCCAAGACGAGTTACGAAAACACGATGGCGGCAGTTGACGACGCCTTTAACCGTTCCAAAGCCGGAGCGCAGCACCTGAGTGATGTCCAGAAGCTGATCTCGGGACTGACTCGTTACGGAACCCCAGTCCAGACCAAGTCAGCGTCCTCGCAGGAAGAAGTCGAAGTCACCTGGCTGAGTCCTTCCAACAAGTACTCGTTCACGCTGGTCCTGGAGAAGGGCAGCGATGATCCCGTCGTCGCGTGGTACAAGATGGGGGCCGACAACTGGGCAACCGATCCTCATACCGTTACGACAGACGACGTGCCGACTCAGGACGGCATGTCGACAGACGACCCCACCGCAGGGGTGATGGGCAGCGCTCCCGGTGGCGGAGCTGGCGGTGGCCAGGGAGGTGGCGGCGGAGGAGGAGGCGGCGGACGTGGTCGGCGGCCACGGGGCCTCGTTGGAATTCTTGGCGAGGAAGCCGTCGTTGCTGAACTCAACCTGACTCCCGAACAGAAGGAACAGGTCGAGAAGCTGGCCGACGCACCCCCAATGGACTTCCGCGCGATCCAGGAAGCTCCTCCGGAGCAACGAGCGATGATGCTTGAGACTGCACGGACCAATTCGGAAGCCGCCGTCAAGGCGTTTCTCGACGAGGCTCAGTTCACGCGCGTGTGGCAGATCGATCTGCAGCGAACTGGCCTGGCAGCAGTGGCTCGGAAAGACGTCTCGACACAGTTGAATCTGACCGACGAGCAGAATGCGAAGCTGGCAGAGATTACTGCCGAAGCCGACGCAGCCCGTAGTGCGGCCATGCAGGAACGAAACTTCTCCGCGATGGGCGAGATTCGCGAACAGACGGAGCAGAAGATTCAGGAACTGCTGACTGACGATCAGAAGGACCAGTGGAAAGAACTGCTTGGACCTCCGGGCCCTGAACCGCCAGCACGAGGTGGGGCTGGCGGTGGAGGAGGCGGTTTCGGTGGCGGCGGCGGGGGAGGAGGCGGCCAGCGTGGAAGTGGTGGCGACAGTGGCCGTCCTCAGCGGCCTGCCAGTGACGATGCTGACGGAGCCACGCCTGCTGCTGAACCGGGCAGTGCTTCGTCGGGACAGTAGAAGCCCGCAGCTCAGACGAGTCTCAACACGCAAACAGCCCGCTGCTCTCGATGAGTAGCGGGCTGTTTTCATTCGCTTTGGCTTTCATGCCGCCTTGGCAACCGGGCGCTCGATGCCGGTCTGCGGCAGTTCGCGGATCCCGAGGGCCTCGCGGTACACCTCAGCGTATTCCCGCGTGATGATCGACAGCTCGAAACGTTCCTGCACGAGCTGCAGGCTGTTTCGGCCCATCTCACGACGCTGGTCCGACGATTCGAGCAGCGCTTCGAGGGCTCGTTCGATGGCGTTGGCATCGCGAGGCTGAATAAGGAAGCCGTTCCACCCGTCGCGAACGGTCTCGCGACAGCCTGGCATGTCGGTCGTCACGATCGGCAACTTCAATGCGCCGGCCTCGAAGAGCACTCGCGGAATCCCCTCGCGCAGATAGCTGGGCAGAATGAACGCGTCGCTGACTGACAGAACGTCGGCGACATCGCTTCTCAAGCCGACCCACTTCACCGCGTCGCTGTCGCTGATGTCAGACGCGGACAGAGCCGCCGGTCCGGACTCGACCAGCGGTCCGACCAGCAGGACCAGTACTTCCGGGCGGCGACGGTGGACCGCGTTGGCAGCTTCAACAAGTTCCGCGACACCCTTCGTCCGCATCATGCGGGAAACCATCGTGACAACCGTTCGACCGTGCAGCCCGAGTTCCGTGCGAATTTCGTCAAGCCGTTTTGGCGAACTGATTCGCCCGAGAAATTCGTCGATATCAATGCCCGACCCCAGAATCAGTCTGGTCTGTTCAGCAGCACAGAGTCCCTTGTCGACGAAGTAGTCGAGGTCATCCGGGTTTTGAAACACGGTCATCTGGACATCGTTCGCGACACGGCGGTGCATCCGGCGGAAGACGAACTGCATCCCGCGATAAAGTAATCCATCAGAGCTGAACGCTGAGCCAAGGCCGGTCACAGTCCGCACGCAAGGAATTCCGAGGCCGCGAGTCGCCAGCGGAGCAATCAGGCAGGGTTTCGTGTTGACCGCGTGAACCAGATCGGGTTGGGCTTCGCGAATCACGTGGCGTAACGTCGCCACAGATTGCTGAAACCCGCGGAGACTGACGGACCGGCACACCGGATACTGGTAGTAGTCGTACGGCGTTTCATCGAACTCCGGCTGCGGCAAGGCTCCAGCCGCGCAAGGATCGAATCCGTAACCGACAAGCTGGTCCATCAGCGGAAGTCGCAGATTCAGAGCTTCGGTCCCGACAATCAAAACGCGAGGCCGGGAACTGTTGTGGGGCGAGCCGTCCATGGCGCTGCCTCGAAATGCAGTCAGAAGTTGTCGATGATGCGGCGCAACGACAGCGCCGGATTGCGTTGGAAGTGGCGAAGTATCTCAGGATCAACCGGGACGATCGAGACCAGATCGGCAGTCGAAAAATACGCTCCAAACAGGCAGGCAGGACGATGAATTCTCTGGACGACCTTTGCAGACAGTTAAAGGACCGTGCCGAAACGCTCAACAGCATCGACGCATGGCCGCGAGAGCAGCTCGCGGCAATGGCTGAGGCCGGTGTACTCAGCTGGCTGATCCCCGAGAAATTCGGCGGTAAAGAAGTATCAGCAGTTGAACTGACTGCCGGATACCAGCAGCTTGCCGCCGCCTGTCTGACGTCAACGTTCGTCCTGACACAGCGAAACGCGGCCATCCAGCGGATCGTCACGTCGCCGAACACCGACCTGAAAGGGTATCTGCTGCCGGAGCTGGTCGATGATTCCCAGTTCGTTACGGTTGGGATTTCACATCTCACGACTTCGCGGCAGCACTGGAAGCAGCCAACTGTTGCCGCCGAACGACTCGATGGCGGCTTCATACTGCAGGGCGAGATCCCGTGGGTCACTGGCGGCGACCGAGCCAACGTGATCGTGACCGGCGGCACAACTCAGTACGGCGAACAGGTTCTGCTCGCTGTCGAGACCGACTGTGACGGTGTCGAGATGCGGGAACCAGTGTCGATGCTGGCGCTCAATGCGTCACGCACGGGATCCATCGGACTGAATCAGGTCTTCGTCCCGTGGACTCAGTTGCTGCACGGACCGACGGACAACGTCATGAAACAGGGAGGAGGCGGGGCAGGAACCCATACGACGTCGGCTCTGGCGATCGGCCATGCCGCCAGCGCAGTGTCGCTGCTGCAAAGCGAAGCCGAGCGGCGTCCCGAGCTCAATGAAATCCTGGAGCCGATCGCGGCGGACGTTGCCGAAGTCTCCAGCCACTTGAGCGAGGCCGTCGTTTCCAATGAAGACCCGCTGCCCGAACACCTGACGGCGGAATCGCTCCGCCGACGATCGAACTCGCTGGCCCTGCGAGCGTCGCAGGCTGCACTTGCCGCATCCAAAGGCGCTGGCTTCGTTACCGGCCATCCCGCCGGACGTCTGGTTGCCGAAGCGATGTTCTTTCTGGTCTGGTCGTGCCCGGCCCCAGTCGTGATGGCCAACCTGCGCGAGTTTGCAAGCCTCTGCTCCCCGGGCGAGCAATCCTGGAATTCGGGCTGCTGACAGTTCTCCCCGACCAACAAACACCGTCAGGGCAGGTCGCAGAGCACAACCTGACCGTCAGCGTCGGCGATTGCGGCACGGCGATCGTCAGGGCCGATGGCGACCGTTGTGAGGAACCGACTGCCAGTCTGAAAGCGGCAGACTTCCTTGCCTGTGGATGTCTCGAACAGAACCGCGGACTGCGGCTCGTCCGGTTCTCCAGCCGACGCAGAGGCGCCGATCGTCAACAACCGCTGGCCATCCGAAGTCAGGCAAAGACTCGGCCTTGCCGGAGCAAGCGGGCCAATTCGGTGACGGCGTTCGAGTGAGGCTCCGTCCCAGATCGTCACGAAATCGGCAGCGGCCCCTTCTGGCTTCGATGAATCGATCAGTTCCGTAGAGCGAGCTGCGATGACGCTGCCATCTACCGTCGCAGCGACCGAGATCACTGGACCGGCAAAGCCCGTCAGACGCCCACTGCTCGAACTCGTCTCAAGGTCGATGAGTTCGACGACGTGTTCGTCACCAGCCTTCGTCGCTGCCATCAGTAGCGGCTTCGCTCTCTGAAGGCACATTGCGAATGCTCGCACGACATTTCCGCTGGGCGTTGAAAACTGGCGAGCGACGGAAACGGAACCACCTTCAACTCGCAGCTCCGAGATTCCATCGTGTCCAGCGGCGATCAGAGTTCCCGACGCGGTCGCAATCGCGGCACAGTGGAAACGGTAAGGATCCGCAAAGTCTGTCGCCCCCATGTTTCCCGACGCGAAATCCCAGACACTGATGGCGCTGGCTGACTCGTGAGCTGTCCCGAACGCAACTATCTGAGTACTGGCAGGCAGCGGAACCAGTTGGTGTGGACGCACCGGCAGCGGCGGCGACTGGCGCAGCATGACTCCGTTCGCCGCGTCCCACAGTCGCAGCGACGTATCACCGGCAAGGTTCAACGAAGCCGACTCGCCGCCTCCCGATATCACGTACTTGCCGTCCGGCGTGAAACTCAGAGCCGTCACAACGTCCTGGTGTTCGGTAAGCAGCGAACCGCTGGCGGCGTGTCGCGGTGCCGAGTTCCAGGCAACAAGACCAGCCAGAATCAGAGCGACGATCGAAACGACAATTCGACGCGTGAAGGATAGACGCCTTGAGGGTTCAATGCTGACGGTCGGACTTCGGCCAGCCAGTCGATCATTAACGCCCGATTATTCACTACGCGACT
>JAPOLP010000461.1 GCA_029977045.1 Planctomycetota bacterium | reverse complement strand
GTCCTTGAGTGCCCGTGCCGCGTCGCGCACCAGCTTCATCGTCAGGTTGACCGCGACACTCATGCTGGGAGCCCACAGAAGCGGAATCGACCCGGCAGCCTTTGCCACTTCAGCTTTCTGCTCGTCGCTGAGTCCCGTCGTCGCTGCGACGAGCGGAATCCCGCGGGCAACGCACTTCTCGACAATCGACATCAAACCGGTCGGGACCGAGAAGTCGATGACGACGTCTGCCAGCTCAGCGGGCAGGTCGGGGCTGATCGCGACGCCGATGTTTCCAATGCCGGCGGCCTCGCCAGCGTCCTCGCCAATCCGGATTGCGTCGACAGCTCCGAAGGCCCTCAGTTCAGGATCGGCGTGAGTCAACGCAGTCACTCGCTGCCCCATGCGGCCAGCAGCTCCATGCACAACAACTTTCAGCGGGTTCGACATTTTTTATTCCGTGATCGTGTATCGCGAATCTCAAGACCACCTGACGCAAAGGCGCTGAGACGCGAAGCTTCGCAAAGATATCTCAGTCCCTGCCTGAGGTACTTGTTGCCCCTTTGCGAATCTCTGCGTCTTCGCGGCTTTGCGTCAGAAATCGCTTGGTGTTACTCGAACTTCGTCAGCGTCTTGCGTTCGGTGACGGCATACCAGTCGGCGATCGCTTTTGCCAGTCGGGCGACGACTTCCGGATGCTCGCCCGCGAGATTCTTCTCCTCGTGCGGATCCGCGAGCAGGTAGAAGAGCTGCGGGCGTTTTTCGTCGCGCGGATGCGTCGACTGGTAGCGGTTGACCTCGCCGTCGTACGTCAGCAGCAGCTTCCAGCGGCCTTCAATCGTCCAGCGGTACAGCAGCGACGCTTCCGGCTTTTCGATGTCGGCAACGTCGTGCGCGAAGCCTTCGCCGAAGATACGTTCGCGAGCAATCGGCTTCTTTGCCGACATCTCGGGCAGCAGGTTGAGGCCCGGCAGGCCGTCAGGAATCGGGGCTCCGGCGGCGGCGAGCATCGTCGGAACGATGTCGATGCTGCTGGCCAGGTCCTCGCGTCTCTGCGGTGTCAGGTGGCCCGGCCACGAGAACATGATCGGCGTGCGGATGCCGCCTTCGTACGGTGTTTGCTTCGACCGCGGTGCGTAGCCCTTCGAGGTCGGACTCTGAATCCAGCCGTTGTCGCAGACGTAGACGATCAGCGTGTTTTCTCGCTGGTTGTTCTTTTCCAGGATGTCGAGAAGCTCGCCGCAGGTTTCGTCGAACCATTCGCACATCGCGTAATACTTCGCGATTGTCTCGGGCCGGCCATCCTGCTGGTACTTCTTGAGGATGCGTTCCGGCGGCGTGTGTGGCGAATGCGGCAGGAACGGGGCGTACCACAGGAAGAACGGCTTCTTCTGCGAGGTTGCATCGGCGACGAATTCGGCAACCGGCTCCATTCCCTGGCGTCCGATCTTCAGGCCGTCGTCGCCGTGCCGACCACCCGGCTGAGGAAACCCGCGCGTCATGCCGTGCGTGAACCCCCCGTGCGAGAAGTTGCCTTCCCACCACTTGCCGCTCTGATGGCTCAGGTAGCCGCGTTTGCCGAGGATGTTCGGCACGGTCTGGAAACGGTCCAGGTACGAAATCAGTTGCGCCCGCCGCTGGTTGTACAGCTCCGAGTCCGGCTTCGCGTACTTCGGCGAGGGATCGTTACCGGTGACCCCATGCGTATGCGCGTACTGCCCGGTGATCAGCGTCACCAGCGACGGCCGACACAGCGCCGTCGGCACGTAGCCGCGAGGAAACACGACGCTCTGCGACGCCAGCTTGTCCAGATGCGGCGTCTTGATATCCGGATGCCCCATGAACCCGTAATCAGTCCACGCCTGGTCGTCTGAGATAATCATCACCACATTCGGCGGTGCATCCGCCCCCAGCAGCGGAGACGCAACAATCAGAGCAAGCAACAGCACAACAGCAGAATGTCTCATCAGTGATTCTTTCCGAGGAGAGTTCGTCAACAGCCTCAAAGGGGCGAGGATTATGAGACCCTGCCGCCCCTGTCCGCAACGAATCCTCTTCGGGGCCGCTTCCGGCTAAAACAGCGGTTCTCCAAGCGGACCGACGGCATCGTCATCGCGCAGGATGTCGTCCGGTCGGAGATCTGCAATGACGTCCACACCGGGGCCGCCGGCAAACACATCGGACCTGTAGCCGCCAGCGAGTGAATCCCGGCCAGGGCCTCCGAACAGGATGTCGTAACCGCCGCCTCCTTCGAGCGTGTCATCTCCAGCGCGCCCACACAGGCGGTCACGACCGGAACCTCCTTGCAGAAGATCATTGCCAGTGCCGCCATAGACTCGGTCTGCACCGTCTCCGCCCTGCACCCAGTCACCCCCGGACTGTCCCATTAATCGGTCGTGCCCGGTTCCTCCGTAGACCCAGTCGCCATCCGCACCGCCGAAGATCGTGTCATTACCTTCCTCGCCTTCGAGAGCATCATTGCCACGGTTTCCGAAAATCAGATCGTTCCCACCGCTGCCATAGATAGCGTCATTTCCCCGTCCGCCAATCAGGGTATCCGCCCCCCCCTGGCCACCGATCGAATCGTTACCCGCCCGACCGAAGACCAGATCGTTTCCACCACCGCTGGAAATGCGATCGTCACCCTTGCTGCCTATTACAGTATCCCTGCCGGTGCCCGTGAATGCCTGGACGCCGTGGATCGAATTGGATGCGTCCACCAGATCCCGGCCGTCTTCCGTGTAGAACCAGGTGAACCGGCGTAATGGCGGGGACATACCAGTGATCGTGACCACATCATCTCCGCCGCCTGTGACAACAAGTACCGTGGCCAGGTCGACCTCGGGATCGTTCGCAAAATCCACATTCAGGCGATCCGGCCCCTCCGTCCCGGTGATGAGGATCTCGCTGATGCCTTCCAGCGAACACGTTTCGGTGACCATGCCCTCGCGAGCGAATTCCAGCTGGCCCGGCTGGAAGCGAATGCTCAATGTTTCCGCGGACTCGTGCAGCGTGACCTGCAACTTGCCATCCTGCACGACGGCATCAACCAGGACACCTGGCAGCGTCCCGTCGAGCAACCGCCGGCTTTCGAGGTACTGTGTCGCCTGGATTGGGAAACGCCTCGCTCGCCGGCTGGCTGGTCGACTGAGTTGCAGATGCCACTTCAAACTGCGAACCGATTTCAGGAAGGACATCGCGATACCTTTCACGATCCGAGCAAAGTCTGTCGTGCAGCAGGTGGACTGAACCATCATCCTGTGGGGCAAATACCTCAGTTGTGGCAGTTCGATTGCTTCCAGACGCCGAGGTACTCCTGATTAGTTGTGCGGTCGTTTTCGATGTCTTTCTGAAATTAAAGTGTTCGGGCGAATATGTTTCGCTGACTGCCGGACTGAAACCACATGAAGAGTCGCCCCTTTTACCTCGTTGCCCTCGTCTTGCTGACGGCGGTTCTGCCGGTCGCGATTGCGTCGCAGACCAAGGCGGCTCGGGCGGCGTCTTTGGCGGCTCGTGCGGTACACGCACGAGCAACAGGGGCTCGTGACGAAACGGAGCTTTCGGCTCAACGTCTGGATGTTCGCTCAAACAGACGCGACTCCGACCGGCTCAGCGTCTTCGCCGCTGGATTGTTTGTCTGCGGAGTCGGAGCGTGGGCTTTTTCGATCTCTCGCAAAGAAGGCGGCCTGCAGGGTGTCCCGCTGCTTCTGACCGCGATGGGAATCCTCGCGCAGCTTCTACTGGTTTGAACCTGGTTCGAATCCTGGTTTGGTTGAGAACTCAGTCACCGGTGACGTTCCACTCCAGGAAGATTTCGATCTGCGCGGGATGCTGACGCAGGAGTTCTTCGAGTTGTCGCGTGTTGAACACGGCTGACTGGCCGTCGCGGGCGACGATGAATCCCTGGGACGCGACGATGTGGCCGTTCGCGACGACGATCCGGGGTTCGGAAATGCTGTCGGCTCGGCGGGCGAGCAGTTCTTCGCATGTCGGGCCGGGCTCGGTCGCGGCAGCCTTGTCGGCGGGAATTGGGATGCTGATTGAGAGTCGGCGACGGTTCCCGTTCGCCGTGAACTCCGGACGCGCGACGATCGCGTCAGATTCTCCCTTGACCGTGAAGAAGTTTTTCAGAGCGTCGACGGTTCCGAATCTCGCGGTCACCAGGGTTGCGAATGGCTTTTCGTGCCGCACCCAGCGGGCGTCGAGGATTTCTCCCCCAGACTCTGCGATGCGCGCCAGATCAGCGTCCTGACGTGTGTCAAAATCGGTCGCATATTTCTGCAGCTCCTGCTCGGCCTTTGCTCCCTGTTCGGTCGAACGGACGTTCGATTGGAACCGAGTCCACTCAGCGGAGCCGTCCGGTTGAATCGTGATCGTGGTCAGCTCGTCACTGATTATGCAGCCGGCAGCCAGGAGCATTGCTGCGAGAACGATCGGAATAGTGGTGATGTTTCGCATGGCTCAGTTCCCTGTTATTGAGTGCTGAAATCCGAGCGGGATCCCACAGGTGACACACGTTGCAATGCTTCTTCGCGTGAAGACACGCAAACCGCAAATCACGGACCGCCAGAGCAGACTCCGGGAGCAACTGCGAGCCCTTTGGAACCGCATTCGCGGAAAGCTCGGCACGTTGCCTCCAGGCTCTCTGAATGGTGGCCTTCCCGACAGTCGGGGCGGGTGTCGTTCTGCAGAGGCCATCAGGAACGGAGTAATCGATTGAAAACGCTTGTCCGTGCCGAGCGGGATGCCGGTTCTCGATAGGCGAACTGGTCTCGGAACCGTACTCTGGTCGGACTTCGGACACGCGGCCTGACCTGACGAGACTGACTGTGGACAGCGGGAACACTTCTCAAGTTGATCAGCTTCTGGATCGGGCACGGTCCGGAGACGCGTCTGCTCGCGAGGCGCTCTTTCAGCGTTGCCGGGCGTACGTTGGTTATCTCGCTAAGTCGCACGTTGACAGCTGGCTGATGCCCAAGGTCGATTCGTCTGACCTGATCCAGCAGACGCTGATGGAAGCGTACGAGGCCTTTCCGACATTCACCGGCAACACCGAAGGTGAATGGCTGGCCTTCCTGAAACGCATTCTAAAGAACAACGCGACCGACTTCGTGCGCCGCTTTGGTGCCGCCAAGCGCCGGGCCGCTCTGGAAGTCGCACTTGGCGGAGGTGGCGAGTCGAGCCTCTTCCGCCCCGGCCCGGTGCTTGTCGACCAGGGTGACTCGCCCAGCGCGATCGTGTCACAGCGTGAGCAGGAGATCGAAGTCGCTAACGCTCTGGAGCAACTCCCCGAGGACTACCAGCAGGTCATCATCCTCCGCAGCCTGCAGCGACTGCCGTTCGACGAAGTCGCCGAGCACATGAACCGCTCGCGCCCAGCCACCCAGATG
>JAPOLP010000657.1 GCA_029977045.1 Planctomycetota bacterium | reverse complement strand
GATGTTTCCGACGCGAGCGTGTTCAAGCTGCGTGACGGCCTCGAAGCCAGCCGGCGGCTGCCAGGCGTCGGCCTGTTCGTAATCATTCTCGAAGCCAGCCTTCAGCGTCCAGCCTTCCGGCATGAAGTCCCAGGCGGTCTTCTCTGACGGAGCTGGCATTCCCGGTGTGTCGGGCGACGCGAATGTCAGCGCTCCGGCACGACCGGGAGCGATGTTTGCCCGCCTGGCAAAGGTCCCGGGATTCGTTCCCAGGGCGTTGGTCGAGGGGTTTCCGCCGAGCTCCGGCAGCGTGTAGGACGGAGCAGCCGAGGCCGATTGAGATGCCGACATCACAAGATCCTTCTTCGGGCCGGATCGGTCCGTGAAGCAGGGAAAGCGATCAGAATCCAAACACTTCAGACGTGTTTGAGCCACCGAAAATCGAGGCGCCCGGAATCGTAGTCAGCCCGCTTCGACATTTCAAAAGGCGAGAGAACGCAGCCTCAATCAGTGAACGCATTACCCTGACACCCAGAATCGGGCGTGCGTTTACGAATTTCCGTGTGATACTTTGCCTGGGGCTCCGCTCTAAGCCCGTCGGCGTGCGCATTTTTTCTCGCTGCCGACAGTTTGGACAGACCGCGACTGCCTTCGCTTCCTTTTGACAGCGACTACTGGCGAGGACGAACAATGGAAGAGCTGCTGGTCCTGATTGCTCTCGGCGTTCTGGCGACGCTCGTCCTCGCACCGATCATTATGGTGGTCAAGCTGTCGGGCCAGCAGACGACGAGCGACGCCCGCTATCGCCGCCTGATGGGAGAGCTGGCCGAAATTCAGCGTCAGCTGAAGCAGCTCCGCGACCGGCCAGCGGTCGGGCCGCCACCGGAAACAGCCGAGTCTGAGGACCTAGTTCCGGTGCGACGCGAAGAAACACCACACGCTCCCCGCAAAGACCACCCGAAGACGCTGGTACCGGCTGCTTCAGATGCGGTCGAAGTCTGGGAAACGGATGGCGAAAGCCGTCCCGCTCATCCCGCCCAGCCGAAGCCGGCAGGAAAAGAGGGGCAACGTCCGGAGCCGGCACTGTCTGAAAAAGCTGGCGATCGAATTGCGGCGTTTGTCGAGAATGCTCGGTCGAAGCAGGAAGACGCCTCGGAACGACCGGCAGTTGCTGCGAACCGCGATGTCGAAGAACCCTCGAAACGGCGGCCACTGGCTCCGAAAGCAGCACCGCCTCGTGAGCCATCCGCGTTTGAGACCGCCGCCAAAGACGTCCTGCGCCGCTGCTGGAACTGGATTGCGTATGGCGATGAAAAAGGGGCTCAAGGAGTCACTCGCGAATACGCCGTGGCGAGCCACTGGCTGCTGATGTTCGGCGTGCTGATTCTCGTCATGGGAATCGGGTACTTCCTGAAGCTGTCGATCGAACGTGAATGGATCACGCCAGTCGCTCGCGTTGGCATGGCAGGAATCACGGGGCTCGGCCTGTTGATCGGCGGGACACGGATCCTTGGCGGTCGTTACAGCATCCTCGGCCAGGGACTGATGGGGGCCGGTGTTGCGACGTTGTACTTCACCGTCTTCGCCGCCGCGAACTTCTACCACCTGATTCCGATTAGCGCCGCGTTTGGTGCGATGGTCGTTGTGACCGTTCTGGCAGGCGGGATCGCACTGCGGTTCAACTCGAAGCTGGTTGCTGTTCTCGGAGTGCTCGGCGGGTACGGCACGCCAGTCATGCTCAGTACGGGCGTCGTGAACTTCCTCGGCCTGTATGGCTACATGCTGGTGCTGGGCTGCGGCGTGTTGTGGATCTGCGCCTACAAGCAGTGGCCGCTACTGAATTATCTCAGTCTCGCCTGTCACTGGATCCTGGCCGGAGCGGCTCTCCAGAAGTACGGGGCCGAGCACTTCCTGGAAGTCATGCCGTTCCTCGCGGCCTTCTTCGTCCTGTTCTCGACGATGGTATTCATCTTCAATCTGAGAACTCGACAGCGGTCGAATCTGCTCGACGTGCTGGTCCTGTTTCTGAACGCGGGCATCTTCTTCGCGATGAGCTTCCGCGTGATCGAAGTCGCGTACTCGCGAGAATGGGTGGCCGCGGCGACGCTGTGCCTGACCGCGTTTTATACGGCTCACGTTTACTACTGCCTGGTTCGCAAGGTGCTCGACCGGGAGCTGATGCTCAGCTTCACTGGGTTGGCATCATTCTTCCTGGCAGTGACGATCCCGCTGCTGCTTTCCGCCGAGTGGATCACCGCGAGCTGGGCTCTGCAGGCACTCGTCACGCTGTGGATCGCTGGCCGACTGCAGAGCCGTTTTCTGCAACACGTGGCGTACGTACTGTATCTGATCGTGATGTTCCGCTTCGCGTTCATTGACCTGCCTGCTCAGTACCGCTCGGGCAGCGTCGCTGACCTGCCACTCGCAGCGTACTTCTGGAAGGTCTTCCAGCGAATCGTCATGTTCGGTGTGCCGATTGCGTCGCTGGGTGGTGCTTACAAAATTCTGAAATCGGAACCGGCACTGCATGGCGGCCTCACAATGCCGCCGGGCACGGACATTCCTGGGATCGTCCGCGAGAGTCTGGCTCTGAAGTCGATCGTCGTGGCAGGACTTGGGCTGCTGTTTATCTACCTGCATCTGGAGCTGAACCGGACGTTCGGTGACCTGCTGCCGATGATGAAGCTGCCGGCCCTGACGATCCTGTGGGTGGCAATGTGCTTCCTGCTGCTGTGGGAGTACCGGACGACAGCGAGCAAGCTCGTCGCCACTCTGTTGACGCTCTTTGTCGGCGGCCTGCTGCTTAAGCTGGCGATCTTCGATCTGCAGTCGTGGCACGTCACCGGGCACTGGGTCTATCACGGAGCGTACAGCTTCCGCGATGCGGGACTGCGTGTGATCGACTTTGGAGCGACACTTGGATTCTTCGTGCTGGCCTTCCGGCTGCTTAGCGGGAATCCGGACACACGCAAGCTGCGGCTCGAACTTGGCATCACGGGCCTCGGATTCCTGTTCGTCGTGACGACGCTCGAACTGAATTCGTTCCTGCACTACTACGTGCCAGGACTGCAGGCTGGCGGCATCTCGATCCTGTGGACCGTCTACGCTCTCTCACTGATCCTGACGGGCATCCGCCGCAACATCCGAGCAATGCGGCTCGTTGGCCTGGCCCTCTTCGCGATAGTCGCCGGCAAGGTCTTCATCGTCGACCTGGCGCGGCTCGACCAGGTCTACCGCGTCGTTGCTTTCATCCTGCTTGGCATTCTCGTTCTGTGTGGCTCGTTCGTGTATCTCAAATATCGAAACACGTTTGCTACCGACGAATCCGCGGAGGACGACAGCCCGAAACTCAGCCCGTTGACAGCAGGGCAGCTCACCGAAAGTGATGACGCGGCATCAGATGCACCTGTCGACGAGGACTCGTCAGACGATTCAGACATTGAGGACGACCAGCCATGAAACCAATCGCCGTCTTCTTCACGCTGGGGCTGATATTCCTCAGCCAGTCGGCCATCGCGGACGACCCGCTCTCGCAGAAGCAGTCGAAGTCAATCGCCATCGAAGCGACTGACGGCAGTTCGACAGGCGGGACTGAACTCGTTGCGGTGCCTCTGGACAGCGAAGTCTACGCAGCGGCGGCAGACGACCTGTCGGATCTGCGGATTGTTTCCTCCGACGGTAAGACGGTTCCGTTTCTACTCCGACCGCGGCAGACGACCGAGCCGCGAATCACCCGCAGGGCCTGGCGCTCGGGTGAGCTGGCGGCTCGGCCTGTTGGCGAGGGGCGGTTTGAGTTTCAGGTGTCACTCGACGAAGACGATCCCCAGCCGACGCACCTGCGAATCGTCACGCCACTGACCGACTTCGAGCAGCAGGTTGACGTCTACTCGATCGCGGAAGACGGCGGCGATCCCGAGCAGCTTGTCGACGGCGCGTTGATCTTTGATTACTCCGCCGTCGTCGACGTCCGCCGCGACACGGTCGAACTGCCGAAGAACAGTGCCCGTAATTTCCGAATCGAAATCCACGCAATGGCGGAGAACGTTGAGTCTCCGTACCTGCACCTGACGCGTAATCTGCAGGGCGGCGAGGAAACGAGTCGGCAGGAACGCACTCAGATTCGTCGTCGTACATTCAGGATCGATCGGATCG
>JAPOLP010000194.1 GCA_029977045.1 Planctomycetota bacterium | reverse complement strand
GTCTGAGAACGCCGTCGCCTTCGGCTTCGGGTCATAAGAGCTGGGTTGTTTTTCAGAAATTCCCGCGAACCTCCGCGTTCCACACTCTGTCTCCCGTGGCCAGCGAGCGTTCTTGATTTCGCGGCAGTACGGGGCTAGAGTCCCGCCTTCACTCAAACCCACAGGTCGATTTCGATGAACTTCAGCCTGCTAAACCTGAGCCTGTCTCTACTGGCCCCCGCCTCCGGGAAGGCTTAGGTTGTATTGAGTGAGCTGTGACCAGCGATCTACAAACCCTGAGGCTTCCCGGCCTCAGGGTTTTTTTGTTGTCCGACTTCGACCAGTTCTGAACTCCTCTCCGACCCGAGGACCTCGACATGTCCAGCGACACGATCACGATTTTCGACACGACCTTGCGCGACGGCGAGCAGTCGCCCGGCTGCAGCATGACGACCGAAGAGAAGCTGGAAGTCGCCAAGGCACTGGTCGAACTCGGCGTCGACGTAATCGAAGCCGGCTTTCCAATTGCCTCGCCCGGCGACTTTGAAGCCGTCCGTAAGATCGCCGAGCGTTTCGGCGACCAGACCGTGATCTGCGGTCTCGCCCGTTGCCGCGAAGAGGACATTACGCGGGCCGGGGAGGCACTCAAGGGAGCTGCCAACCGTCGGATTCACGTCTTCCTTGCCACGAGTGCGATTCATCGTGAGCACAAGCTCAAGATGACGAAGGACGAGATCATCGCCCGCGCCGTTCAGGGCGTCGAACAGGCGAAGGGCTACACGGACAACATCGAGTTCTCACCCGAAGATGCCGCCCGCACAGAACTCGACTTCCTGTGCGAGGTCACCGAAAAGGCGATCGCCGCTGGCGCGACAACGGTCAACATTCCGGACACCGTTGGTTACTCGACGCCGACGCACTTCTACAACGTCATCCGGCACCTCAAGGAGAACGTGCCGAATATCGAGCAGGCGGTCATCAGCACGCACTGCCACAACGACCTGGGCCTCGCCGTCGCGAACAGTCTGGCCGCCGTCGAAGCTGGCGCGCGACAGATCGAATGCACGATCAACGGCCTGGGCGAACGAGCCGGCAAC
This sequence comes from Planctomycetota bacterium, assembly GCA_029977045.1. Classification (GTDB taxonomy): domain Bacteria; phylum Planctomycetota; class Planctomycetia; order Planctomycetales; family Planctomycetaceae; genus JAPOLP01. Next base: position 7,653 of record JAPOLP010000194.1, on the reverse strand, counting down.
GCGTCACTCGAAGAAGTCGTCATGGCGCTGCGCACTCGCAAGGACCACTACGGCATCGACACAACGATCAACACGCAGCGGCTGTTTCCAACCAGCCGGCTCGTTTCCCGCATCACCGGCATGACGGTGCAGCGGAACAAGGCGATCGTCGGGCAGAACGCGTTCGCTCACGAAGCCGGTATTCACCAGCACGGAATGCTGCAGAACCGGGCGACCTACGAAATCATGCGGCCCGAAGACGTCGGCTACGTCGGTCAGAATCTGGTGCTCGGCAAGCACAGTGGCCGGCACGCCTTCCGCGACCGCGTCCAGCACCTCGGCTTCCAGCTCGATGACGAAATGACGCAGCGCGTCTTCGACGAATTCATCGCACTCGCCGATAAAAAGAAAGACGTGTACGACTCAGACATCGTCGCTCTGATCGAAAACCACATTGGCGAGAGTAAGGAGCAGTGGTCGCTGGGGCGCTTCCACACGCTCGCGGGAACTGACGTTCTGCCAACAGCGACCGTCGAAATGGGCCGCGACGGTTCCGACGAAATCATCCGCGACGCCGCCACCGGCGACGGTCCGATCGATGCCGTCTTCAAGGCACTCGAACGAGTCGTCGGGATCGAGGCGAAGCTGACCGACTATCAGGTCCGCAGCGTCTCCAGCGGCAAGGACGCGCTGGGCGAAGTCAACGTGCAGATCGAAGTCGATGGCGAGCGATATCACGGCAAAGGCGTCAACACCGACATCGTCGCCGCCAGCGCCGCCGCCTACCTCAAAGCCCTGAACCGAGCCGCATCGAGCAGCGAATCGACGAACGACTGATAGTCAGCGATCCGAACGTTTCTGGGTGGCCGAGGCTGGAGCGAGGAACGAGCGAAGCCCCGGTCATGCTGTCTGGTGAACGAGGTTCCGGGGTTTCCTTCGCAGGCTCAGTTGGCGTCCTGCCGACTAAATCGCCTGTTTGAAGGCAGCGCTATGCGGCAACTGATGGTCCTTAGGGGCCGCCGTAGTCGACCTTCAATGTCGCTGAGGCTTCAGCATCACTGTCGAAATTCGTGACGCTCAGTGTCCAGGTTTGGTCGCCGATCGCCTTCAGGTCAGCAGCCGTAATCTGAGCTTCGATCTGTAGTTTCTCACCGTCTTTCGCGTCGCGGCGCGTCAAATGCAGGTGTTCTTTCCCGCCCATAAAGAACAGCATCATGTTCCCTGAGCCGCTGTGTTCCAGAGTGGCTGAGAACTTCGTTGGCTGCTTAAACCGGAAGCGGAAGGTTCGAGTGAAGGCCTTGTCAGTCGAACCGCGGCGGGCCAGGTCGAAACGCTGCGTCCCCGGTTGACTGAGTTTGAATTCGGGCTGGGCGAGTTCCTGCGGTTTCTTTTCGGACAGGGTCAGAGCGATGCGCAGGAACAGTGTACGGAAGTCCTCACTCCAGAATTCAGGATCGGCAGGGTATCCGACCAAGACGTAACTGCCCTGCCTGATCACAGGTGAGTAGTTTGGGTCGTTCGTCTCTCGTGCGATCGGGTCGACGAACTCGACCAACTCTGCGGTCTTTGGAATGAAGACTCCGAAGTTGTCGACGTCGCCCGGATCCTTCGCGTAGACGGACAGCGGTCTTCGAGACGACAGATCACCCAGAAGCTGGCTCGGCTGCAGTTGCACCTTGATTTCGGACATCCCGAAATGAGCGCAGGCGTCGCCGTTGATCTCGAGGCCGAGTTGCCCGAACAGCTGAGCGGCGCCGTATCCGACTCCGATCACCTTGCGGTTTTTCAACGCGGTAATTGTCTCTTCCGGAATGGTCTCAGGCATTCGGTCGATCACGAGGACCAGCACGCCGGCGTCTGACGCTGCCGCTGACTCAAGAGATTTTTCGATCGTCACGGGTACCTTTACTGAGGAACCTGTCAGGACGTTCTGATACGAAGCCGCCTGCTGCGGGCCGCTCGGGTCGACGAAGACGCCAAAAGAGTGCAGGCCGGGACGGCGAACCTGCTTCTGTGCGAACGCTGGCGTTTCTCGAAGCATCACACCGCAGGCCACTAAGAAGATGAGCCGCCACCACCGCTGAAGATGCAACGCCATTGGGCGTCCTCCGAAAGTTGTTCCCGCAACACTCAATGAGCATCCTGGACGCAGAAGCCTATTCGATTTCCGTCGCACCTGAACAAGGCTTATTTAGAAACGGTCGTTTCCACGTGTTGAGTTTCAATACATCCAGTAGACCGGTCAGAAACAGGTATGTGTCTTCGGTCGGGCGATTTAATCAGTTTCGCCGGCCTTTTCAGTGAACGGCCAGCCCAAGCCAGGCGGCGGTTCGGGGTAGGCGGCTGAGGACGTAGCGCTCGAGAAGCCAGACGAGGATCAACGACGCTCCTACGAGTGGGAAGCCGACGGCGAGGACGATCGTAATCGCCGCGATGCCGCGTGGAAGTCGCCAGTCGGCTGGCAACTCGGGGACTCCAAGCTTGCCCTGGGGACGCCGTCGCCACCACATGATGACGCCGGTCGCGGATAGCCAGACGGTGGCCAGCGCTCCGAGCAGCATCAGGATCAGGTTCGCTGAGCCGAACAGTTCTCCCTGGTGCAGACGAATGCCGAGGGCGACGGCCTTCGCCGAAACTGGATGGTCGTCCCAGTTCGCTCGCGCCAGGACCTTACCGGAGTACTGGTCGAGATAGAGGAAGTCGGACTCCTCAAGATTCTTCGCCCGGTTGATGAAGCCGTACGCGTCTTCCGGGCCGCGTGGCAGCTTGATCGTCGAGCCTTCTGCGACGCCGTGTTCGGCTGCGATCTGCAGAGCTTCCTGCAGTGTCAGCGCGACAGCGCCGTCAGAATGTTCCGACCTGAACGGAACCCTGAAGTCTGCCGCGACAGGCCGAGCCTGGCCGGTGGCCTGCTGAGCCCGCTTGAAGAGCCCGCCCCAGACGTTGGTCCACGGCAGGCCGGTCACGAGCAGCACGATCACGATCGCCGAAGCGTACATGCCGACGACGGCGTGCAGATCGCGCCAGAAGATTCTGGACCCCTGACGCAGTCGCGGCACGAAGACGCCCATCACTCGCGCCCCTGAACGCGGCCACCAGAGATACAGCCCGGTCATCAGCAGGATGATCGTCCAGCAGGCGGTCAGTTCGACGAACGCCGAGCCGAACGCGCCCATCATCAGTTCGCCGTGCAGATTGCGAACCTGCTGCATCATCATACGATCGCGGACCAGCGAGCCGGTCACTTCGCCCGAATACGGATTCACATAGACCAGCAGGTTCCGGCCTCGCTTGTCGCGCACCCCGACCTCGGTTGCTTCGTTCGGCGCGACGCCGACGGTGATGCTGTCAGGCTTCGATTCTGGAAACGCCTTGCTGGCCGCCGCAAGCTGCTCTTCGACCGAGAGCCGGGTACCGCCCGGTTCGACGGTCTGCAGGTCTCGATAGAGCCACGGTTCGGCAACCGGTTTGAAGAGATAAATCCCGCCGGTGACGCCAAGAAAAATGCAGATTGGGACGGCCAGCAGGCCGGCATAGAAGTGCCAGCGCCACATGGCCGTGTAGAGCCGGTTGCGGCTCGGATTGCCAGATGAGTTGCTCACGTCAGCACGCTTTCTATTTGAAGATTGGTTGATCGCACGGTGATCGTTCGAGCTGTCCAACCGGGCGTGCCGGCAAATCGCCCACACGTCCGGTCGTCCAGACGGTCGGTCAGAATTCGCCGACTGCTTCGTCGCCGTTGCGGCTGTGCAGGCCGCGATGCAGATCGGCGTTGATGCTGTCGCTTAGAAAATGCACCGAGCCGTCGCCCATTGCGACGTGTGCTCCGCCGGGGTGATGAGCCCGGGGAGCGAAGAAGCCAGTCCAGTGCGTGACGATGTCCGGGATCGGGCTGTTCGGTGTTGAATAGCCGTTTGTCAGCGAGTTGATGGCACCTGAGAACGCCCACGAAGTACCTCGCCCGCGCAGGGCCGGGCTGCTCCCGCCTCGCCAGTTGGTAAACGTCTGCCAGATCGCGGAGAGGTCAGGGTCAGAGAGCATTCCATTGCTATCGAGGTACCCTCCCCACGCACCTCCGGCGGTCATGCCAGGCACAGGATTCAGAGCGGCACTCAGCCCTGACGAGCCATTCAGTGTGAAGCGATACGGAAACTGTGGCGTCTGGCCGGCGGGGAGCGTCATGTCGTCGCCAACGCTGCGCACGGTCTCACTCATGATGACCGTGTTAGCGGTGCCGTCAGTGAAGTCGCGAAACTTGACGCTCGAATGCTCAAACACGGCACCGTCGGATGGCCAGCGAAAGTCATAGTTGGTCTGCTTGCCGCTCCCGAAGCTGACCAGATAACTCAGGCCGCCGTACGTGTACGTCGTCCCGGACACCGTGACCTGTGTCTGTGACGGCGCCTGGTCGCTGGGACAGAGAAAGACCGGGATCGCGGTTGCAAAAGCGTCGACGAACAGCGGGTTGGGGACTTTGCCGGCGAATCCACCAGTGAAGGCGATCTGATCGAAGTCGAGCAGGCTTTGGAGGTTTTCCTGTTCGAGGTACGGCAGCATCCGGGCCTGAACCGAGAAATCAGAATCGCGAGTGCCGCTCGGTGGGAACGCGCTGAAGGTCGACTCGTAATTGTGAAAAGCCAGAGCAAGCTGTTTCAGGCTGTTTTTGCATTGTGACCGGCGAGCGGCCTCGCGGGCGGACTGAACCGCTGGAAGCAGCAGAGCAACCAGGATCGCGATGATCGCGATGACGACCAGCAGTTCGATCAAAGTGAATCCGCGCGACGACTGCCGGACTGAACGGTTTGAGAGAGACATATCCAGAAACTCCTGAGACACGCGCCGAGCAAATTCCCTCGATGTGCGCGCAGTGGTAGTGAGAAGGCGAATGCGTGGGCGCATCGCGTGAGTGGGCGACTGCTGAAAGGTGGCCGGGGACCACGCACGAAGGCCCGCTGGTCAGGCCTGCTTCGTTGCGCAGCCCCGGCCATGGTGTTTCAGCAGTGCGAGTCTTCGCTGGCGTTGCGGAAGACAGCCGGGCAGCTCGCGAAGGCATGGCTTCGATCGTCTGATCAGACCGAAGATGCGAGGCAGCGAGGTCTGACGGTGCCCGCAGGCAGCGAAAGTCAGGCGGTGCGAATCGTCACAGACAGCGGCAATGAGAGATCGCGCGCAACCGCTCAAGACTTGAGCGACCTTCGGCGCGAGGCATTGCGGGAAAGTGACGTTCAGACGCCGCGGTCAGCCCGGAGGAACGGGCGGCGCCCAGGTGAGCGAGCACAGCAGCGGCTCGGACTCAGGAGTCAGACGTTGAGCGATGTCAGCAGACTGCCAGCCAGTACGCGGCGCAGGCACGCTCAACGGGTCGGAAAGAAGGAGCAGCGTTGAACCGGCTCCCTGACACTTGCGAGCCAGAATGACCGAGTACCAGGTCACGCCGTCGGAGTCTTCTTCCGAGTCGGGTGAGTCTCCTTGGTGAACAGGCCGGTGCTTCGTTTGGCGATCAGATTCTGAAGAGTGCTCTGGCGTGTTCGGCTCTGCCAGACGATGAGGGTCGGAGTCTGCGAGCAGCGAGGGCGCGGCGCACAGTGACTCGCCAGGCTGCTCCTCGGCGTCGCCGAGCAACTGATCGACCAGTGCGACTGGCATTTCGATCTCGTGCTTTGCGGCCCACTCCAATCGCTTCTTCGGCGAAAAGCAGCAGCATGCCTTCCAGCAATGCTCGGCCGTCTGACAGCCGCAGCCGTGCCCCTGGCAGATAAACTGTTCCGGGTTCGTGCCTGACGGAACAGGTACCGGCAAGGGGATTCCGACAGTGCCAATCGCGAAACCGAGCATTGTCAGGCAAACGAGCCCAACACGTCCCCAGCGGGAAAACCGGTTTCGGATCAGATGACGGAGCAGCACTTCTGAGTATCTCCTTCGCAGGTTGGAAGTGACGAAGGAGTAAATGCGGTTGTGTGCTGAGCGTCAACGCAGCTCACTTGCACTTTCTCAAATGTGGAGGCCAATTCGCATCGAGCCACAACGCGTGAGAAGGCCGCAGCCGATCGCTCCTGGCGAGCAGATGCCAGTCTTAACTGATCATCGGGTCTGAGGGCTCCGTCGACCGTACTGGACTGCTGCCGGACTGGCGAGCCTTGTCAGAGGGATGCTGTAGTCCGTGTGCTCGGCGGTCACGTCAATGGTGACGTCGGACGTTGCCAGCAGTGCGTATCGCTCTGGAACGAGCTGCTTGCCATCTCCATGCGGTACGATCGCTCCGGAGCCGGCTCGTGGTTGCACTGTGATCCGATACGGGCCAGGTGTGAGTGTTCCGCTGATCGTCAGGATTCGAAACCGGCCTATGTCGTCCGCGACGCCGGCAGCGACCTCGCCGCTCCTCATTCCGGTTAACGTGATGACGACGTCACCGAGAGGTTTCTCGTCAAGCATGACGGTCCCGGTCAAAGCTGTTCGGGCTCGACGATTCATCCACTGCTGCGCGGCAAAGCCGACAGCTCCGCAGGCCAGCAGCAGCGCGACGAGGTGCTTCAGTGGCAGGCTTCGCAGCGAATACACGAACGACCGCGAATAAAAGATCGGCGCCATTAACGTCCAGCGGACGCTGCTGCCGCGTGATGCCCTTGTCCGTTCTGGAGAGACCTGCAGTGTTTCAGCTGGACCGCCGTTTTCCTCACAGGACTGCAGATTCCCGTTCGGGTATGCGAATCCGAGATCAATCGCGGTTGACCAGCGAGTATTCCATTCCAGCCGCACTGGTGATTCCGCCGCCAGTTCGCCGCGACTGATAAGTTCCTGCACAGAGTGACGCGGCAACGGTCCTTCTTCACCCGATCGGCTCTGAATGAAGTATTGAGGTTCCACCACCGCCGACGGATTTGGAACCGGCGGTTCATTGGCGTGATCCGGCCGCGAATCGAAAGTCATCTGATTGGTCGCTGGCGGACGCGCACACGGCGTCGCCTGAACTGGCCATTCGGCTCGACGTGAGTCTTCGCGCCGAGCGCTGTTGAAATCTGGCGGCTTGCCAGGTTCCGACCGCACTGTCGCAGGCGGAACGGAACTAGATGGTCTGGCCCCTGCCAGTGACCGAATCGGTTGCCAGTTGCTCGAACCTGAGCGGCAGACAGAATCAGCTCCGCTCAATTCGCCGCGTTCGAGCATGTCGTCGACTTCAGCCCAGCTCATGGGGCTCAGTTCCAGGGGGCCGAGCCGTACCTGCCAGAGGCCGTCCCGATTTGCGTCGACAGAGACCGGCTCACCGTCTGCATCCGCAGGGATCACAGACGATAAAGGCTTCTGCCGCATGTCCTCATCATCGTCCTCAGGGCCAATCGAGATGCCTGCATGGAGTGTGGCCGGCAATTGCCGCACCGGTCGCGATGTGTTGCCGTCTGCCCGTTCGACTCGAAACTCAAACGCCCCGATCGTCAGTTGATCGTTCACGAAAAGCAGTGCTGACTGAATCGTCTGGCCATTCACCAGCACACCAGCCGGAGACAATGACTCGACTCGAATCCCGTGTGAATCGGCTGCCAGTTCGCAGTGGACCTCGTCAACTGATTCACCAGCAAGGCACAGATCGACCTTCCACTCAGCGCTGCCGACAAAGACTTCCTCTTCGTCGATCGGAAGTTCTTCCAGCGTGTCGATTCGCACCAGAACGAAGCCCAT
>JAPOLP010000741.1 GCA_029977045.1 Planctomycetota bacterium | reverse complement strand
CGTCCTCGCATTCACTCACCCTGCTCTCGCCGACTGGCCGCAGTTTCGCGGGCCGGATGGGAACGGGACGGCAGCAGAAGCCTCGACTCCGGTGAAATGGAGCGACTCGGAGAACATCGTCTGGAAGACGCCGCTGTCTGGTCGTGGAGCGTCGAGCCCGATTGTCTGGGGTAATCGCATCTTCCTGACGGCCTACACGGGCTACGGGGAGGACATTGACGATCTTGAGACTCCGGGCAACAAGTCCGACCTGCGGCTGCACGTGCTCAGCTTTGAGCGAGACTCTGGCAAGCTGCTGTGGGACAGCGAAATCCCCGCCAGCGAGGACACGCAGGACTACTCGAAACGCATCGCCGACCACGGTTACGCGACTGGCACTCCGGCGACCGATGGCGAAGCGGTTTACGCCTACTTCGGTGTCTCGGGGCTCGTCGCGTTCGACCTTCATGGCAAGCTGCTGTGGCGAGCCGAGACCGGCTCAAAGACCGCCGGCTTCGGTTCGGCATCCTCGCCCGTCGTGTACGGAGACCTGGTGCTGATCAACGCCAGCATCGAATCCGGCACGATGTTCGCCTTTGATCGCAAGACCGGCGAAGAGGTGTGGAAGACCGAGCCCATTAACCGAGCCTGGACGTCGCCCTGTCTGGTGACGGCTCCGGATGGCTCGACGGAACTGGTTCTCAACCACCTGGACGAAGTCGTCGGCTACGACCCGCAGACCGGCAAGAAGCTGTGGTGGTGTGCGGCAATCGACGACTACATCGTGCCGGTGCCGATCACGCACAACGGCATCGTTTACTGTCTTGGTGGACGCAGTAACCGCTCTCTGGCCATCAAGCCGGGTGGACGCGGCGACGTAACCGAAACTCACAAACTCTGGCAGAAGAGCGTCGGGGCCAACGTCACCTCACCGGTCTACTACGACGGGCATCTCTACTGGGCCAGCGACAAGGGAGTGCAGTGCTGCCTGCGAGCGTCCGACGGCGAAGAGATTTACCGCGAACGACTCCCGACCAGCGCCCGCATTTACGCGTCGATCATCCGCGCCGGAAAGCACTTCTACGTGACGACACGCGACGCCGGCATCGTCGTCCTCGAAGCAGGCCCCGAGTACAAGGAAGTCGCGACGAACGTGATCGCCAGCGACGAAACTCTGGTCAACGCCAGCCCCGCGGTCAGCGGCGATCAGCTACTGCTGCGGACCGATCGGTTTCTTTACTGCATTGGCGGGAATTCCGCTGACTAACCCGACGACAGCGAGCGACCTCGTGGACTTCTCCTGGCTGCCTCAACCGCGATTCGTACCGATTCCGCGAGCGTTCCACTCGCTGGAGAAAGACGGTCCGTTTGAACGCTGCGTCCAGTGCGATGCCGAGCTGCTGACGTCGGGCCGACCCTACCTGATCGAGCGGGTCTTTCGCGGCACCGAGCCCATTATTGAGTACGCGCTGTGCGAGTCCTGCGTCGAGAAAGCCCAGCAGGAACTCTCACAGGAGTCGAAAGAAGCTGTCGCGAAGTACCTCGCCGAACACGTCGACTTCGCCGCCCGGCTCGAACGCCTGAACGAGGTGGCTGGTGTCGAAGACGAAGACCTCGACGCCGAGTCGTGGTTCGACCACTGTGCCGTGAGCGGCCAGAGTGCCGCTCACACGCGCGAACGTCAGATCGCCGCCTGGTGCCAGGGTTCGCAGATGCGCATCGACCACGCCCTCCCCTTGATGCTCGCCGGCCCCGCACTCGAAGAACTGCAGGAAGTCCTGTCCGAGAAAACCCGCGGCTGGATGAACGACTTCGTCAGCGACAACTTCGGAATGCCACCCGAATTCTGCGACCAGCCGGACATCAGGCCGATTCTGCTCTGATCGATTCTTCGCGTCGCCCCGAAGAACTCCCCACGTAACGGTTCAGCACGGCGCAGCTACTGGCCTCGCTGACGATCCGCTCCGCAGCAGGCATCGGCGACCTCACCATGTCAGAACCAACAACCGGCGGTTCCCGCACCTCGCAGAATTGCCACCAGAAGCAGCGACCAGCGTCATCACTGCGTAAGAGAGTAACCGCCGACTTCCTGATCGTTTCTCACAACCACACGCTCCGCAGCAAAGCCGTGCCCATCAAGAAGACGCAGCAGCCGATGCCTGGCTCGCTGGTTCGGTCAGGTGCGTCCGACTGATTGCCTCGCAACTGTCGCGTGCAGCTTCCGGTTGATCAGATCGCCGTGTAGCCACCGTCGATCACGATTGATGTTCCAGTCACGTAGCGTGCCGCATCGCTGGCGAGATAAACGGCCAACGGTCCGAGATCCTCAGGCTGGCCGAAGTCACCAGCCGGAATCTTCGACTTGAACGTCGCGATCAGGTCAGGATTCTCACGCGACCAGCGCTTGTTCGGGTCGGTCATAAAGCCGCCCGGACAGATTGCGTTAACGGTGATCCTGTGCGGAGCCCAGTCGACAGCGGTCGCCTTCGTAAACTGCAGCACCGCGGCCTTTGAGGTCTCGTAACTCCGACCGCCGATACCGGGCGTCGCGACGAGGCCGTTGATCGACGAGATATTGATGATCCGCCCGCCCTGCCCGCGCTCGATCATCGCGCTGCCGATAATCTTCGTGCAGAGAAACACGCTGGTCAGGTTCAGGTCGATCAGCTCCTGCCAGGTTTCCAAAGGCATCTCCGTCGTCGGGTCCGGGACGCGGCGACCGCCGACGTTGTTAATGAGAATGTCGATCGGCCCGGCGGTATCCAGAGCCTCGCGACAGGCGCGTTCGCAGTCGGCCATCTTTCCGATGTTCGCCACGATCGGCGTTGCGACTCGCCCGAGTTCCCGGATCTCGTCCGCGGTCCTATTCAAACTCTCGGCGTCACGGCCCGTCAGAGCGACGTCCGCTCCCGCACTCGCAATCGCCAGAGCCATCTCGCGTCCGAGCCCGCGGCTGCCTCCGGTAATGAACAGCGTCTTGCCGTCGAGGCGGAATCGATCCAGAACATTCATGGCAGGCTCTCCGGCTGCGGGAAAATGGCAACACCAGTCCCGAAGAGCTTCGCGCGACTACTCGACGACGTCAAACCAGACCGGCGTCTGGTCGGTCGGTTCCGAGTTGTAGTTAATCGTGATCTCCTCGCCGGCCCGAATGTCACGGATCGCGTAGAAGACCTTCACCTGCGGACCGCCGTAGAAATACTGAGCGTTCGGCTGGTACGAATGGTTGTAGAGCGACCCGTACCCCAGCGCCAGAGCGACCTTGTCTCGCGACCACTCAAAGGCGTAGTCCGTCAGCGGCGTCCCCATCAGACTGTCGCCCGGCACCAGCAGCACGGGTGCCCGTTCAATCTCGGCGCCTTCCACAATCAACTGGCGGGCAAACACACCGCGGCCCTTGCCGCGCACCCGCCGCACTTCAATCAGATCACTCGGTACCAGTGGCATTCTTCGTCAGTCAATCTCGGAGTTGGTCCGTCTCCACACTGGCTCACTCAACAGGAGCACTCTCAGGAGACGTGAATGGCGGCGGATTCTTAAACCCGCTTCGATCGCCAGCAAGTTGAACGGCGTCGAAAAAACGGAAGACGACCGTCAAAAGCGATCAGGAAGCAAAACAGTACGACAGCAATCAAAACGGCGCTGAGGCCACAGAGAGGCTCCCACTTCTCTGCGATACCTCAGCGCACTCTGCGTCTAAAAACTTCGCAGGGCGTCATTAAGCATGTCTCCCTGTTTTAGGCAGCGACTTCCCGGCTCCGG
>JAPOLP010001196.1 GCA_029977045.1 Planctomycetota bacterium | reverse complement strand
TGGCCTTTTGGCTCGCAACCTGGGAACGCGAAGCGAGTGCTCTCGAAGATGCCGTACAGCGCGTAATAGTCCTGCGAATCGACCGGGTCGTACTTGTGATCGTGGCAGCGGGCACAGCCGAGCGTCAGGCCGAGGAAGTTCTTGCCGAGGTTGTCGATCACGTCCTCGTGCGTCAGGTACATGTCTTTATCAATGTCGTGCCCGAACCGCCGGGCGATCGCCAGGTATCCCGTCGCAACGATCCCCTCGGCCTGCCGATCGGCATCCTGATCCGCCGCGAGAATATCTCCGGCCAGCTGCAGCCGGACGAACTCGTCAAATGGCGTGTCGCGGTTGAACGAGTCGAACACCCAGTTGCGGTATCGCCAGGCGTGAGGCAGCGGACGGTCGGTGTTCTCGCCAGCGGTGTCCGCATAACGAACAACGTCGAGCCAGTGCCGGCCCCAGTTCACGCCGTACTGCGGCGACGCGAGCAGCCGGTCGATCACGCGAGCGAACGCATCCGGCGACTCATCCGCGAGAAACTCAGCAACTTCATCAGCCGTCGGCGGCAGACCAGTCAGGTCGTACGTCGCTCGTCGAATCAGCGTCCGGCGGTCAGCGGGTTCGGTTGCTGTGAGGCCTTCCCGCTGGAGTGCTACGTTGAGCAGGCGATCGATGTGCTGGGGATCGGCGGGACCGTCGACGTCAGGCAGCGGTTGAAACGCCCACCAGGACTTTGCTTCGTCGAGGCTCATCCCACCGAGTGACTCGGTGCCAATGCGCGCATCGGGAGCCCCCATCTGGATCCAGCGGGCGAGGATGTCAATCTCAGCCGCGGAGAGCTTGCCACCCGCGTCGGGCGGTGGCATTTCCAGCGAGCCGTAATTCACGGCGTCAATCAACAGACTTTCGTCCGGGCGTCCGGGGACAATCGCGGGGCCGGTGTCGCCGCCGCGTTGCCAGCCCCTTGCCGTGTCGAGCAGCAGTCCGCCGCGAGCCTTCGTTCCGGCATGGCAAGAGTAGCAACGCTTTACCAGCAGTGGCCGCACCTGCTTCTCGAAGAACTCGAGCTGCTCGGACGTCAGTTGCGGTTTGTCGGTCGTCGCGTCGGCAGCGATCGTCGCCTCATCCGAAAGCAGTAACATCGCCAGCGCGAGATTGCACGCCAGAGCCAGGCAAGTCAAACAGGTTTGCGTCCGTGTCGTCATCAAATCACACCCGCGCCAAGTGGCTCTCGATATGTCCCCGCAGTTCGTTCTCCGCGCGCGACAGCTTGCCCGCTGCCAGTGCATCGATCAAACGCTGATGGCTGGTGATTCCGTCCCGCCACTCGGCCTTCTTAATACTGTCTCGGAACTGCTGGAAGAACACCTGCAGCAGGTTACTGAAGGCGACCAACGGTGCGAGGCCACTCGCTTCGATCAGCGCCCGGTGAAACTGAATGTCGAGATCGATCCAGTCCTGCAGCCGCTTTGCTGAGCCCGACCGGTCCACGATCGACTGCAGAGACTCGCGGATCGTGT
>JAPOLP010000811.1 GCA_029977045.1 Planctomycetota bacterium | reverse complement strand
GGACCTACACGGCCCACGAAGGCAAGCTGCCGGACCTCCACAAGCGGTTCCGCGACCACACAATGAAGATCTTTGCCCGCGTCGGCATGAAGAACGTGATCTACTGGGTGCCGACCGACAAGGAAAACACGCTCGTTTACGTGCTCGCCCACAAGTCGCAGAAAGCCGCCGACGAGTCCTGGGCCGCGTTCCGCGACGATCCAGAGTGGAAGGCCGCGTTCGCCGAATCCCGCAAAGACGGCCCGCTGGTCATGAAGGTCGAAAAGCAGTTTCTGACGGCGACTGACTACTCACCGATGAAGTAGGCACAAATGGAAGTTCGTGAATACGCCGAGCTGGTCCTGCTGTCGGACTCGCTGGAGAAGAAGGTCACCCACGTCGACGGGCCGTTTACGGACGATGCTCCGGGCGAGCCCGTCGATGTGCGTGAGCCTGCGCGGCCTGCGAATCTGAAATTCGCTGCGCGGCGGGCTGCTCCGGCGATGCCGAAGCCGGGGGCGCTCGTCGATCCGGTTCGGCGGGCGGTCGCTCATCACATTCTGGCGAATCACGAGCTGCAGGCGCTGGAAGTCATGGCCCGCGTCGCCCTGCTCTTCCCCCACGCTCCCTCAGAGGTTCGCATTGGGCTCGCAAGGATCATGCAGGACGAACAGCGGCACACGCGGATGCACATTGAACGCGCCGCAATGCTGGGCCTCAAGTTCGGCGACCTGCCGGTCAACTGCTACATCTGGAAGAAGTCGCTCGAATTCGAGTCGGTGCTCGATTACCTGGCGACGCTGCCGCTGGTGTTCGAGAACCGCAACCTTGACCACTCGCTGGAATTCGCCTCGATGTTTGAAGCAGCGGGCGACGATCGCAGTGCGGCACTGGCCCGCGTCATCCACAACGACGAAATCGAGCATGTCCGCTTCGGACTCGACTGGCTGCGAAAGCTGAAGCCGGAAGCTCAGTCTGACTGGGACGCGTTCATCGAGCACCTGAAGTGGCCGCTGCGTCCCTCGAAAGCGAAGGGCGACGAGTTTCAGTACGAGGCACGCCGCGAAGCCGGCATGACGGACGAATTCATCGCGAAACTCGAAGCGGCTCTCGATGAGGAAGCTGCGGCGGCGTCACCAAACACTCCCGACCAGAACCACTGACCGGCCTCGACATGCAACGCCTCTCGGAAATCATTCAGCGTTACCTGCTCGTCTGGCTCGTCGCGTTCTCGGCACTGGCGTACTTCTGGCAGAGAATCCTCGGGACTGAGGCAGCCGATCCGTTCGTCGCCTCGAAGCCGCACATCGGGGCGATGATCTCGCTGACGATGTTCTGCATCGGCTGCCTGTTGACGACGAAGGAAATCGACGACGTCTTTCGCCGCTGGCCGACGGTGCTCGGAGGGACGGCAGTTCAATACACAACCATGCCGCTGCTCGCCTACGCGTGCGGGCACCTGTTCGGGCTCGACGAGGCCTACCTGATCGGCGTGATCGTCGTCGGCTGCGTGCCGGGAGCGATGGCGTCGAACGTGCTGACAATGGCGGCAAAAGGCAATGTCAGCTACTCGGTCAGCCTGACGACGTCGGCAACGATCCTCTCGCCTCTGATCGTCCCGTTTGCTTTGAAGCTGACGCTTGGAGCCACGAAAGAGATCGACGCGGTTGAAGAGGCCATCAAGCTGCTGCAGCAGATTGTCGGCCCGGTCATCGTCGGACATTTGCTCTGCAGGTTCGCGAAACCTGTCGCTGAGATCGTTCAGCCGCTGGCTCCCATCGTCGCGAACTAGACGATCATCTGGCTGATCGCCGTCGTCGTCGGACTCAATCGCGAACGCCTCGGTGCCGCGTTTTCCGGCGAGACAACTGGAAGCGGCCTGATGCTGATCGCTCTGCTGGCGATCAATGTACTCGGCTATCTGGCAGGGAATGCCGGGTCTCGGGCGATGCGTCTGCAGCCGGACATGCGGCGGGCGATGACGCTCGAAGTTGGAATGCAGAACGCCGGCGTCGGAACGTGGCTTGTTCTGGGACTGTTTCCAGATCGCCCGGAAGCTGCGATTCCCACAGCCGTCTACACGTTCGGCTGCATGATGACCGGAACGGTGCTCGCTCAGTGGTGGGGACGGCAACCCGTAGAACGGAATTCATTCCGTTCAGAAGAAGCGGACAGCGATTCTGCAAACGAAGGCCAGGAAACTAGAACGGAATGAATTCCGTTCTACGAGGTGCTCAATCCAGACGCTCGCGGAGTTCGTCGCGTTCCTTGCGGGTGACTTCGAGGTCGAACATCAGGTACTTGATGTCGAGACGCAGTTGCGCGAGAGCTTCCTGGACCAGCGAGAGGATGCGGCGGCGGCGTTTGACGGAGTCGACCACGCGGGAATAGGTGGGTTCGAGTTCGGCCTGCTGCTCTTCCGGCAACGCAGCAATCGCTCGGGCAAGGTCGATCAGCTCGCGTGGCAGATCGTTTTCGCCGCTATCAGGGAATCGGGTCTTCGAGTTCATCTTGGGGGAGTCTCCTGTGGTCCACCTCGGTGGCTCGGCCGCAGCCAGATCGAAGTGGTCGAGGGGAGCCGTCTGCCGCGAGTGATTGACGCTGGCGCAGACGAATCCGTGGGGTGGCCCGTGCGGATACAGATTGTGCGTCGCCTCCTGACGATTCTCAAGATGCTGTTTCTAACCCTTTCTGCAAACGGCTTTTAGCGATTCGTGGCTGGTCTGATTGACAGTTTGCAGCGCGTTGAGACATCGCATCGACTCATCTTGGCCGATTGCGCAACCCGCTTTACACTCCGGGAGTTACGGAGATTTGACACTCGCCGCCAGGCGTTGCGATGAAGCAACACCTACGGCTTGATTCGGAGTCCTGTCGGCGCCACTTTTGGCCCGAAATTGCGTCCAGGTGCCGCGTTGTCGGGTCTGGCGCGAGTGCGGACTCCTGGCAGCAGATGCCGGATTCATGGAAGAAGCCGACCGTCAACTTTTCCCTGTCCGCAGCCTTTCGCAGCGACCCTGTCGCTTGTGGCCGACGCTGCTGGCTGCGCTGAGCCTGACGCTGACCGGCCTGCCCACGCTCGAACTGCCGCCTGCTCACGGCGACGACCACTTTGACGGCTTCAATACCGAGACTCCCAGCTGGAAAGTCGTCATTCAGAGTCAGGGCGACGCGCGGCTGCGGGTGCATCGGCGGAACCTGTTCACTCGGCTGGAAGGAGCCGCGTCCGAGAATCTGGAAATCGACGCGCTGAGACCGGACTCGATGATCCGGCTGGAGCACGAACTTCCGACTTCCGCCGCGATCGACGACCTGGCCCTCGACGTCGCGTACCGCTCGAACAATCCGGGTGCTCTGCTTGCGCTGCGGCTGGTCTTCCCCGGCCAGAAGGATCCGCGAACAGGCAACACGCTGACGGCACTGCTCTTCGGGAACGCTTACACCGCAACCGGGCAGTGGCAGAGCCTGCATGTCAATGCGAGCAAACTCGCCGTGCGGCAGCGGATCGCGCGGCTGCG
>JAPOLP010000057.1 GCA_029977045.1 Planctomycetota bacterium | reverse complement strand
GATCTGACCGGGACTCGTGACCTCGTCCACTACGTGAAACGATTCTGTAGGGAACATTCGCTTTAGTCGCAAACCGTGGCCGAAAAGGAAAGCCGTGACAAGTCACAGGACTCCCTCGTGAGAAACTGGTCCAGCTTGACGACGCGAGGCACCGTGGGCAGCGGTCGTAACGGTCGGGGGCGGTCGCGGGCGGAAAACGGGATTCCAGGGCGGATTCCAGTTTTTGCTACTCGCTCAACTGAGCCGTTCCGGGTACTCTCCCGACCTTCTGGCGCGGCTTGTTAATGCCGCTGAAGGGATTCGCTGACGCAACGCTGCCTGATTGTGACCGTGTTCGCTCCTGCTGCCCGCCCAACGTGGCCGGCGGCTTCCCCTGAGACGGGGCCTTGGAGCTGTCGCAGCGAGACGTCCTCCCGGAGTACCTGACTGAAGCAGTGCAGATACTGAAGTCGACGGGCCTGCCTGTCGCCTTCCGATCTTCAGTCCCCGGAATCTCGCTGACCTGGAACACTCGGATACCCGGAGTCCCCTCCGCCGAGCGTTCAACAATCACGCATCGGAACCGTTACATGTCGAATGACTTCTCACTCAATGATCTGAGTACCTTTGTGTCCACAGGTTCTGACCTGTCGGAATCTGAAACGTTCGAGACCGCCGTCGCGTGCTCGGATGACGCCGCCTGCTCCAGCGAAGATGTCTGCTGCGAGGACTCTGACGAAGCCTGCATGGTCGACGAAGCTGTGATTGAGAACGCCGTCGAAGGCGACGCTTGCGATGACGCAGATGCTGACGCCATCGTTGATCCGGTGGCTGCTGACGAAACGGCAGATGCTCCTGTCGATGACGCCGCCCCCGTCGAAGTGACTGAGCAGGCTCCTGAGGAACCAGAGGCCGTCGCCGAAGTTGCCGAGCCGCTTGTCGAAGCCGCTGCACCAGTCGAGGAAACGGCACCGCCGGTTGTCGACGATGCTGAGCTGGTTGCTGAGGCTGCAGAGTCGGTCGAGGAAACGGTCCCGACGACTTTCGACGAGTTGGAACAGGTGACCGAGGTCGTTGATTCCATCCCTGATGAATCGGAAGAAGATTCGGAAACGGCTGCCGCAACCGACGATGCTTCCGAAGAATCAGAAGCGGACGCTGAAATCGCCGACGAAGAAACAGCCGAAGCCGCTGACGTCGAGGAACCTGAGTCGGGCTTTCAGACGCTCGGCCTTCGCGACGAAGTTCTGAAAACGGTCCTCGAACGAGGTTACTCGCAGCCGACGCCGATTCAGGCGGAGACGATTCCGTACCTGCTCGAAGGCCGCGACCTTTTCGGCCAGGCACAGACGGGAACGGGTAAGACGGCGGCGTTTGCTCTGCCGCTGCTCTCGCGGCTTGATCTGTCGCAGAAAGCGCCGGAGGTGCTCGTGCTGGCGCCGACCCGCGAACTGGCGCTGCAGGTGAAGGAATCGTTCGAGCGTTACGGAGCGGGCCTTGACGGCTTCCGCTGCACAGCGATCTACGGAGGCTCGGACTTCTACCCGCAGATTCGCGATCTCCGGCAGGGAGTACACGTCGTCGTCGGCACGCCGGGCCGCGTCATCGATCACATGAAGCGCGGCACGCTGCAGCTCAACCAGCTGAAAACGATCGTGCTCGACGAAGCCGACGAAATGCTGCGGATGGGCTTCGTTGACGACGTCACCTGGGTGCTCTCGCAGACGCCCGAGGAACGCCAGGTCGCTCTGTTCTCGGCAACGCTGCCCGAACCGATCCGCCGCATCGCCCGCGAACACCAGCGCGACCCGAAGGAAATCCGCATCGAGTCCGAAGTCCGGACCGCTGAAACCGTTCGCCAACGCAGCATCGTCGTTAACTGGCGCGACAAGGTTGACGCACTGGCTCGAATCCTCGAAGTCGAAGAGACCGACGGTGTCATCGTCTTCGTGTCGACGAAGTCAACGACGACGGAACTCGCCGATCAGTTGATCGAACGCGGCTTCAACGCGACGCCGCTCAACGGCGACATCCCGCAGAACCTCCGCGAACGGACGGTCGAACAGCTCAAGGCCGGGCGGATTGACATCATCGTCGCCACTGACGTTGCCGCGCGAGGCCTCGACGTGTCGCGCGTCAGCCACGTCATCAACTTTGACTTGCCGACCGAGACCGAGTCTTACGTGCATCGGATCGGACGCACGGGCCGGGCAGGCCGCAGCGGCGAAGCGATCGCTTTCGTCAAACCTCAGGAACGTCGGCTTGTTCGGCGGATCGAAGAGTCCACCGGCCAGCGCATCGAGCAGATGCAGTTGCCAACGGTCGCCGAGGTCAACGAAGTTCGCCTCGCGAAATTCAAGCAGCGGATCACGGACACGCTCGAAGCCGGCAACCTCGAATTCTTCACCGGACTGATTAACCAGTATCAGCAGGAAACGAACACGCCGCCGTGGCAGGTCGCTGCTGCTCTGGCGAAGCTGATGCAGGGCGACACGCCGCTGCTGATGGAAGAGCCACCGAAGCCGAAACGGGAACCGAAGCCCGAACGTCAGCGTGACCGTCGCGACGAGTTCTCCGACGATCGCGCTCCGCGTCAGCGTCGCGAGGGTAACCCCAGCGAACGATCTGGCCGCCCGGACGAAGGCATGGAGCGGTTCCGGATCGAAGTCGGACTCACTCACGGCGTCCGTCCTGGAAACATCGTCGGAGCGATCGCGAACGAAGCCGGCCTCGACGGCGCCAACATCGGCCGCGTGTCCATCTTCGACGATCACAGTACGGTCGATCTGCCGCTGGGAATGCCGAAGGAAATCTTCCTGCGTCTGAAACAGACCTGGGTCTCCGGTCGCCAGCTCCGCATTACGCGAGTCAACGGCCGCCCCCCGCAGCCGACTCAGCGGGTACACGCCGGCATCAAAGGCAAACGCCAGTTCCACAAGTCGAAGCCACCCCAGCACGGCAAACGCAAGTCCCGCCGCGAGTCGTAAGCCAGCCAGGCTGGACTCCGTCCGACGATGTCATACTGCGTCGTTGAGGTGTCGGTCGTCAGTCCCGGTCGAAGGTTTCCTTAAGGGCACCGGCCAGGTCAGTCAGCAGCTTGCCCGCGTTGCCGGTGTAGGACGAGCCGTGCATGACGGCGAGAGTCTGCGGCTCAAGTTCGGCCAGCGAGCGCAGGACGCCCTTGGTCTGGCGGGTGTAGGGCATGTAGCCAGCCAGCGGTCCCTGTTGCATGAGCTGCATGGCCTGGTGCGTGGGGCCGATCAGATCGGACTCAGTGACGGCTTTGACGTCGCCGAAGTGGTGGAACAGGTCCGAGCAGAACAGCGTCTTCGTTGTCTCCTCGAACAGCAGCCCGGCATCCCAGCCATGCGGAATGTGCGGCGACGAGCAGAACCGGAAGCGGTACCTGCCGGTACAGAGCGAATCCTCGACGGTCATGCCCCGAGCGGGCCGGAGGGCGAAGTCATCGACGCTGACGAGCTTGCCGATCAGCGTGCAGACTGGCTCGGCCTGCGGCGCCAATTGCAGCCACTCGTTGAGCCCGCCGACTTCGTCCGATTCAAAATGGCTCCAGGCGACGTACCGCAGCGAGGCCGGATCAATCAGCCCGGCGACAGCTTCCCGGAGCAATGGAAACATCCGCTTGAGCCCCGCATGAAACAGCAACGACTGCTCATCCCGCACCAGAAAATGGTTGAACTGCATATCGAGTTCCGGCACGTAAACCGAAATCCGAAACAGATCCGGAGCAATCTCGTCGACAGTCGACATGCGGGAAGTCCTTCCGTGTAGGGCCGGTTTCCACCGGCCGATCACGTCATTGCTTGCCTGTGATGGCTGACAGGGTGTGACCTTTCGGTCGAATCTACTTCAACACACACGTATTCTGCGACCATGCCAAACTGGAGACGCGCACACGTACCGGGCGGAACATTCTTCTTCACGCTGGTCACCGACCAGCGTCGCCCGATCTTCAATTCGGAAACCGCCCGAACAATCCTCGGCAACGTCATTCGCGAGTGCCGCTCAACCCACCCGTTCGACATTCGAGCGATCGTGCTGCTCCCAGAGCATCTCCACACGCTCTGGTGCCTTCCGTCGGGCGACACGAATTACTCAGGGCGCTGGCAGTGGATCAAGACGCAGTTCACTCAGCGCTGGCTTGAGGCAGGTGGAACTGAAGTTCCTGTCAGCGACGGTCGCAAGGCTGATGGTCGGCGTGGCGTCTGGCAGCCGAAGTTCTGGGAACACACGATCGAGGACGAAGACGACTTCGAGCGGCACTTCGACTACATCCACTTCAATCCGGTCAAGCACGGCCATGTGCGATGTCCGAGTGACTGGCCGTGGTCGAGCTTCCACCGCTGGGTCCGCGCCGGCGTTTACCCGGAAAACTGGGCCTGCGGCGACCGCGACCCTCGCCTCAACTTCGACGACATCAAAGATTCCGTCGGCGAGTAGGGCCGGTTCCCACCGACCAGTGTCAACGATCGAAAAGTGGCTGGTGGGAACCAGTCCTGGAGAAACTCTACCGACTTGCAAGTTTCGCTTCGGCGAGTGACTTAATAAACGTGTAACCCCACATTCCAAGTACGGGCAGTTGCCCCCATTCGTCTTTTGTCGCCAGACGAATCGGAGAAGAACCTTGGAGAATCATTGCACCGGGACCACCCTGCGATGACATGAGCACCGGACAATAGTCATCGCGATCGAGAAGCGGGCATTCTCCAAGTACTTGCCCCCCGGTTTCCGTGATTGCTTTGATGTGCATCACCCCATATGCAATGAATCCTGCCTCAGCAATTGCTGACGAGGTGGGCAGTGCATCGTCAACCCAGTCGTGGAGCCCTCCGAAAAATGCACGTTTGGGCGTAGGGATCTTTTCCGTGTTCAACTGGAGCACGCGACCGCAGGCGAATCGTCCATCGTCCAGCGGAACCGCCCAGAAGTGCCCAGGCCGCAGCGATGACGTCGACTTAGGGATAAATTCAGCCATCTCTATGGTCACTTCAACATACAGTTACTGAGCAAGCTGTGGTGATTCCCACCGGTCGCCCGTCAATGCCAAAGCAATCGGCCGGTGGGAACCGGCCCTACGGCTGTCTCGAATCAAATCTCAGGGATTGGATCATCCTTGGCGACGTCTTTGCCTTCCCAATTCACCTTTCCATTTTCGTACAGCAGGATGCGGTGGGCGCTGCCGGGGACGGGTTTGCGGCTGGACTTCGGGAGGTACTTGCGGTGGCGGGCGATGACGTCGGCGTATTGCGGGTCGTCGGCGAGGTTCTTCCACTCGTGGGGATCCTTCCGCATGTCGTACAGCTCCTGTGTGCCGTCGGCGTAGGTGATGTAGCGCCAGTGTTCTGAGCGGACTCCGTGGTTGTCGTGGTTGTGTGTCGTGATCGCGGGGACGTCGCGTTTGGTACCGGCGTCGTCGAGCTGCGGACGCAGGCTGAGGCCTTCGAGGCTCGTGTCTTGCGGCAGGCCGGCCAGATCCAGCAGCGTCGGGTAGATGTCGAGCAGCTCGGCGGGCTGGGTGCAGCGGCCTCCGGCTGAGACGCCTGGACCGGCGAAGACGAGCGGGACTCGCGTGCCGTCGTCCCACAGTGTGTTCTTGCCGGTGATCTCCTTCTCACCCAGATGCCAGCCGTGATCGCCCCACAGGACGATGATCGTGTTGTCCCGCTTGCCAGTTTCGTCGAGAGCCTGCAGCACGCGGCCTACCTGGCTGTCGACGAAACTGGTGCAGGCCATGTAGGACCGGCAGAGGTTCGCCCACTGGTTCGCTTCTTCCAGGAACTTCAGCCGCGGTTCGGGCAGCTTCCAGTGCAGATACCAACTGAAGCGCGGCGTGTCGCTGCGGTCCGTGCGGAGAATCGGCGGCAGCACGGACTTGTCGTTCGGGTACAGGTCGAACCACTTCTGCGTCGCGTAACACGGAACGTGCGGCAGGAAGAAGCCGACCGACAGGAAGAACGGCTCGTCCGGAGACTTCTTCAGCTCGTCGACTGCCCAGCTCGCGACCTTCCAGTCGCCCTTGTCCTCGTCCTTGTGCGGGAAGACGCCCCAGTCGACCAGCGGGTGCCCTGACGGCGTATTGACCAGCGGCTTCTCGGGTCGCACGCCGACACCAGCCGGCGGGCCAACCACGTCGAACTCACTGTCCTTTTTCTGTCGACCATAGTTGCCGTGATAAATCTTGCCGGTCGTGTAGGCCTTATAGCCGTGCTTCCTCAGCGTTTGTGGCAGCGAGACGATGTCTTTGAGATCCTCGACATCGCGGAACCACGGGGAGAGCCCGTAGACGCCGGTCGTCGACGGACGCCGCCCGGTCAGCAGACTTGTCCGCGACGGGTTGCACAGCGGCGACTGGCAGTGAGCGTTGAGAAAGACGGTGCCGCGTTTGGCCAGAGCGTCGATGTGCGGCGTCTTCGCCAGCGGATGCCCTCCCATGCAGCCGATCCAGTCATTCTGATCGTCGATCGCGATCATCAGAATGTTCGGCCTGTCCGCCGCTCGCGCGACCGTCGAGGCGAACAGTGTCAGAGTCAGGGCCAGAGCGAGCAGTCTCGACAACGAAGTCATGGCAGTTCCCAGGCAGGTTGGATGATCGAACCGATCAGGACAGGCGAATAGACGAGCGGCGATTCTGAAACCCGCCTATTCGCGCCGTCAAGCAGAGCGCTGCGCGAGTTTCGCTACCGGGAAAAGAAGAAACGCTCGCGCCGAGCAATCAGCGGGAGCGTTTTCTGAATTGGATCGTGTGAACGCGGCGATGTTACTTCTTTTTTGCGGCCTTCTTCTTGCCGGCCTTTTTGACGGCAGCCTTCTTCGACGCTGCTTTCTTCACGGCAGCCTTCTTGCCATCAGCCTTGTCCGCGGCTTTCTTCTTCGTTGCCGCCTTCTTCTTGCTGCCGAACACCTGGTCGTAGTTCCTCCAGAACTCAGGCGTCGTTCCGGTACGGACAATGGGACCACTCATCACTCACTCCTCACATTGATTCAATCAGAGAAACACAAAACCGGCGGATCGACGCGATGCGGATTCCGGCCGGCGGAAACAGCAGGATCAAAAGGACAGAACGTCGCTTGCCAGAAAGGACGCTCTGAGCGAGGAGCGTTGTACGTGACCACGATTCTTTGTCAAGCAGCGCAGCAGCACGCTACAGTCCTGCCTGCCCCGCGAAAACCCGCTCAATACCTGACGGAGAAACTCGAATGCGTCTGCTGATTGCCAGTCTGTCACTGCTGTGTCTGATGGGAGTTTCCGGGTGCGGGGACAAGGCGAGCGATTCCGGCTCGGCAACCGATGTGAGCCAGGACGCGACACCTGCCTCACCAGACGGAGGCGGAGATTCGGTGGCGAAGGAAATGGCGGACTCGATTGCTCCGCCGAGTGGCGACTCCGCGAAGTCTGAGAAACCGAAGAAGCCCTCGCTGCCGACGCTGCCTCTGGCCGGTGAGCCGAAGCTGCTGCTCTCGGAAGAAGAAATCCGCGATGGCTGGATTCAGCTCTTCGATGGGCAGACGCTGGCGGGCTGGACGCCGAGCAGCAACGCTAACTGGCACGTCAACGACGACGGCGAGATCGAAGCCAGCGAGGGCGACATCGGACTGCTGCTGACGACGGTGCCGTTCGCCGACTACGAACTGAAGTTCGACTACTGGATGGGCAAGGACGGAAACAGCGGCGTCTTTCTGCGAACGATCGCTGAACCGAAGGTTGTCACCGCCGACTGCTACGAACTCAACATCTGCGACTCGCATCCCGAGTTCAAAACGGCAAGCCTCGTCGGTCGGGCTCAGCCCACGAAGGAAGTTGCTGGCGAGGAAGTCTGGAAGTCAATGAGCGTCCGTGTCGAACGCAACCACTTCACGGTCGCGGTCGATGGCGAAGCGGTGCTCGACCACACCGACGAGACCGACGGCTTCCGTCGCGGTGGCCAGATCGGGCTGCAGAAGAACGCGGGTCGGATTCGATTCCGCAACGTCTTCCTCAAGCCGCTGAGCACAGTCGAGCAATTCAACGGAGCGGACATCGGCGGCTGGCGCGTCGTGCCGGGATCGAAGAGTGAATTCAGCGTTGCCGACGGAACCATCGTCCTGAAGAACGGCCCCGGCTTTCTGGAAACCGAATCCGCCTGGGCGGACTTCACGCTGCAGTTTGAAGCTCAGGTCAACGGCGACGGCCTCAACAGCGGCGTCTTCTTCCGCCTGATTCCGGGGACCGAAGAGGCTCCGTCCAACGGCTACGAGCTGCAGATTGAAAACGTCTTCACCGACGGCGACCGCCGCCAGCCGAAAGACAACGCTGGGACTGGATCAATCTTTCGCCGAACGCAGGCCCGCTGGGTCGTGCCGAACGATCGCGAGTGGTTCACGGCAACGCTCATCGCTCACGGCCCGCGTATCGCGGCCTGGGTCAACGGCTTTCAGGTGACCGACTGGGAAGACACTCGCGACGCGGACGAAAACCCGCGTCGAGGCAGTAAGGTCGCCGCCGGTCCGATCAGCCTGCAGGGCCACGACCCGACGACGAATCTGGCGTTTCGAAATATTCGCGTCGCTGGTTATCCGAGCGAGTAGTGCTTATCTGACGCCAGTGACACTCTGAGGAGACGCCGCGTGGCTCGACGAACCTCACGCAAGCAGCGACTGGATTCGATGCTGAATCTGGTCTCGTCGCCGTGCTTCGTCGTCGATGCCGACCGGCGACTCGTGTTTGCGAACTCGGGCTGTGAGCATCTGACCGGCTGGGTAGTTGGTGATCTGATCGGACGTCGGTGCGAGCTGACGTCTGGTACCGCCGCGAAAGAACCGGAGTCCGTGACGGAATGCCTTGCCCCTCCCCAGGAGGCTCTGGCAGGCGAGCGTTTGCAGGTGCCGCGTTACTTCGTGCATCGTAAGACCGGTCGCTCGGTCGCGCGGCTCGTTCATTTCTTTCCGCTGTCAGATGACGAAGGTGTCCTGCTGGTTCTGGGCGTCGTGACCGACGTCCCGCCAACGCGAACCGCAGGCGGCTCGTCGATCATCACCGAGGTCCATGCTGAGCTGGCCGCTCTGCGACACGAACTGCGCCAGCGTTACGGTCGCGAGTCGATCATCAGCCGCGCCCCGCAGATGCGCCGCGTGTTCGACCAGATCGACATCGCCACGCACTCGCGAGCCATCGTACATCTGACGGGGGAAGCCGGCACCGGGCGCGAGCACGTCGCCCGCGTCGTCCACTACGGAAGCGAGTTCGGTCAGCGACCGTTCGTGCCGCTCAACTGCTGCGAGCTTTCTATTGACGAACTGGCTGGTGCTCTGAGACGGCTCGTGGAAACTGGTTGGGGAGAAACGACTGGCGGAGCGACGCTGCAGCCTGGCGCGATCTTCCTTGCTGAAGTCGATCATCTGCCGCGTGATCAGCAGGCGAGACTGGCAGCCTTTCTGTCGTCGCCACAGGGCACCGCCTTTCGAAGCCGTTGCCGTTTGATGACGTCGTCTGTTGATTCTCCGCAGACGCTGCTGGATGCCGAGCGTCTTACGGACGAACTCTTCTATCTGATCACGCCGTTGCAGATCGAACTGCCTCCGCTGCGATCGCGACTCGCCGACTTGCGGCTGCTGGGGCAGAGCTTCGTTGAGGCGTGCAACCGCGGCAGCGACCGCCAGGTGACTGGATTCTCCGAAGACGTCTGGCGTCAGTTTGAAACTTACAACTGGCCAGGCAACCTGGCTGAACTGCGTGAGGTCGTACAGCAGGCTCACGCCGCGTGTGACGGAAGCATCATCTCGACGGCGCATCTGCCGTTTCAGTTTCGAACCGGGATGGACGCGCAGAAACTTGGCCCGTCACCGGACGCGGCTCTTGAACCGCTGGAATCTCTGCTGGCCCGCGTCGAACGCGAGCACGTTCTCGCCGCCCTGGAACGAGCCCGCGGCAGCCGCGCCAAAGCCGCCAAGCTGCTCGGCATCTCTCGCCCGGCCTTCTATCGCAAGCTGGAGAACTACGGCCTGGCGGATGACGAAAAGTCGTAGGGCCTACCTATCGGTCTTCTGTCCGAAGAGCGTGACATTGTCGAATCGTCCGGTGTCGTCGAACGAGCCAATGCCGACTCGACCCCAGGAGAACGTCTTGTCGGTCGCGGTCATCACCGGCGTCTGCATGTCGTCGAAGAAGACTTCGATCGAGCCAGTCTGCACGTTGCGTTTGATGCGGGCGTGATGCCACTCGTCATCCCAGTCGGTGCCTGGCGTCGTCTTCGTTGAGATCTTCGTTCGCGGCTTCTCATTGACGATGAAGATCTGATTGGCGTGGTCGTCGGTGCGTTTGCCGAAGTGGACGTAGTACAGGTGTGAGGGATCCTGGAAGCCAAAGAACAGGCACAGGTCACGATGCGGGTAGTCCTTCTTCGTCGACTGAAACTTCACATCGAGTACGAAGCTCCCGACAGAGTCGCCCTTGCGGATGCAGCGGTTGAAGGGAGAGCGAACCGGGTTCTCGATCTTGCTCTGAGCGAACTGCGCGAACACGGTGTTCCCATCGATCGTTTCCAGCTTCCATGCCTTCAGGTCGGCTGGCTCCCAGGCATCGGCTCCCGATTCGAAGTCGTCGCAGAACACCAGAGGCAGGTCCGTGACTGGTTTGTCGGTCGCTTTCGAGCAGCCATCGTCCGACATCACTGCAGTACTGCCTGCTGCCACAAGAGCGAGCACAACACCAGAAATCCGAAACTGCGACATAGAACCTTCCTTCTGAAGCCGACGGAGCACTGAAACATTTGTCAAAACCGGGATCGTTAAGGCATACGTCGAGTATACGCCGAGCTGTTGTTGGACCACACCTCTGCGGTCGTTGGACGCAGCGCGCAGGAATCGAGAAGAAGTGCCTCGTCACAGCACGCCCCGTCAGGCTTAACTCCGGCATCACTCATCAGTCGGCCTGGCAGGCAGGTGATGAGATGACCGGTCAACTCAACCAGGTCTGCATGTCGTGTGAAGCCGATGGCGACGCAGTTGCCTGGTCGAGCGACAGGAAGCCCCACCGGAGTTCTTCGTCCTGTTCGTACTGCTTGCCCAGCAGCAGAGCTGTCGCTGCCTTGCAGAACTCGAAGCCGAGATAGAACGCGTGACTTTCCGAGAGTTCATCGTTCGATTCCACCCGCATTCTGCGGAACAGCTCGAACGGGTCACTGCTGCGCCAATAGCCGTCACGGTTCATGACGTGCAGTTCGCCCTGTTCGGCGAACAGCCGATAGTTGGGATCACGGAGCTGGCCGGCCAGTGAGTGCAGAGCGTCGAGGCCTCGCTCATTGATGCGAGGGTCCCGTTGAACAACCAGGCTCGAATCAACGTGTTTGGGCAGGGCACCGGTCGTGACCGCGTGATACGTCTGTCGACGGGCGAGGTCGAACTCGCGGACTGCAGAGCGGCACCAGTTGACGACCTCGGTGGTCAGTACGCTGCGAATCCGCAGCTCCTCGCAGATGCCGGCCAGCAGGAAGTTCACACCGGCTGAGTCAACCTCGGTCAGCTCTGTCAGGTTGCCGACGCCCATCATCATTTCGAGGTCCGGCCAGCGGCGGCGAGCCTCGAAGTAGCGGCTCAGCGACTGAGCGAAGCCGAATCCGATCGGTTCGAGAATCGGGTCGATGCGGAATCTCGCGTTAGCGCGTTCGAGTTGTTCGACAACCGGTTCAAGCGTCTCGATCGAAAACGGTGAGTCGGGAATCGCGACGAGTTCCGCATCGAGCTGCGAGGCCCAGTCGATGTTCGACGAATTACAGCTCAGGACGAGTTCCGCTCCGGCAGCAACTGCGGCTTCGACTTCCGATCGATCGAAGCTGTCGATCGAAACCCGGTGACCGTCGTCGATCAAAAGCCGTGTAGCCTCGCCAGCTCGCGACCACGATTCGCCGGGGATGCAGCCAAGGTCGATGATGTTCGCGCCGCAGGCTCGGTAGTGTCTTGCGAGTCGCAGAATCTCTTCGTCACTCAACCGCGGCGCGTGATTAATCTCGGCGAGAATTTCGATCGAGTACTTTGAAAGATCAGCAGGTTCCCGGCTGGCCTGGCCGAACCATTCGGGCAGATCAAACAGGTCCTTCGGGCCGACTTCGACGGGGCTGTCGAGCTGCTCGCTGAGTCCGCTCGGATCGCCCTGGCAGTAACCCGGCAAAATGACTCGGTCGAACTTTCGCTCTGGCGTCAGTTGCCGGGACAGCCAGTCGACGTGCAGCAGGGCGGCGACGTTGATCTTTGTGGCCGCGATCTCGAAGTCGAAATCCAGTTTCGCCGCGAGCTTCTCCACGACACCGCGCAACGAATCGGCGGCGAGGCGACCGGTGACAAAGAGAATCTGCTCGCGCGGCATCGTGACTCGGCGGAAACTCGGATACGCACTGACAAATGGAAAGCGACCAGCTTAACCAGTGTCGTGTCTTCTGCCGACTGCCCGCTCAACTCCATCATTCTGCCCTGATTATTCTGCCATATTCGCAGCAGGCAGAATGATCAGGGCAGAATAATTCTGGAGCTGTCGAAAACGCGGCGGGGCCGCCACTCGTGCGGTGACGGCCAGGCTGAATCCCAACGGAAAGATCGCTCAGGCAACTTCGGGCAGTGGTGGAGCAGCCGGTGGCGCGGGACGGTCGGATTTGAATTCGAAGTGGGCAATTCGACCGTGTCCGACGGCGAAGATTTCCGTGTGATCTTCGTTGACCGCGAACTCGTGCACGTGCATCGGGGCTTTTTCCTGATGGATCATCTTGCCCGACTCGACGTCGTAGAACGTGACGAATCCGCTGTGGTCGCCGCCGGCGGCCAGCAGCCATTTGCCGGACGGGTCGAATTCAATCTGCTCGACCAGCCCCTGCAGCTTGCTGTCTTCGATCTCGTGCTTCCGTTCGCCCTTCTGCCAGTCGAAGACCTCGACGCGCGACGGGCCTCCGAGATGGTCGATGTTTCCGATCGTGCCGATGCCGCCTGCGGCCAGCAGTTGAGAGTCGTGTGAGAACGCGAGAGAACGGATGCCGCCGATCGAGTGGCGGCGCTGACGCGGGTCCCACGTATACATGACGGGAGCTTCCAGCTCGCCCGCCTTCTTTCCAGTCGCGACTTCCCAGATCGCGATGTGCCCGGTCTTGTCGCCGGTCGCCAGCCACTTGCCGTCCGGCGAAAACGAGACCGCGTACAGCATCGACGGATAATCGTTCGGCGTCATCTTCTTGTGGTCGTTCAGTGTGAAGATCAGCTTGCCGGATTCAACGTCCCAGACTTTCGCGAGCATGTCGTCCGCGACGCTGGCCACCAGTGTTCCATCCGGACTTGTCGCGAAGCGCCGAATCCAGAGTTCGTGAGCCTTGTCGACCGTACGAACGACTTCTTTACTCTCGGCGTTCCACCAGATCAGTCGCCCATCGTACGCACCGGAGACGATCTGCTTGCCGCTGAGTGCGACGCCGGTGACGTAGCTCTCGTGTCCGGCTGCCTCGAACGCTTTTGGTTCGGGCTTCTCGGCGAGCGCGTCGACTTCGTACAGCTTGAAGTCCGAGTTGCCGAAGTAGAGCTGCCCCGACTGCGGCGTCCGCGCGACGCAGAACGCGATGCCGGTCACACCAAAATCACGGACCTTCTTCAGCTTCGTGGGATCGGAATAAGCCATCGGAACAACTCCGTATCTATCTGCTGACGAACCG
>JAPOLP010000282.1 GCA_029977045.1 Planctomycetota bacterium | reverse complement strand
CTGGAGAAGAAGTAACTTCGGTTTCGGACAGTTCGAACTCGACGACTTCAGGCGACGCGTTTCGTGATGCTCTGACTGTTCTCGGGTTTGGGGTTCTCTTCTGGCTGGTTCTGGCTCTGCCTGCCTGGCTGGTGGCTGAGACCACTGGACTGGCTGGACTCTCGATCTCGGCGGGACTCTGTCTGATCCCCGGCTGCCTGGCAGCTGCGGCTAAGACGTGGTGGGGCCTGTCGCACGTCGCGTTCTTTCTCGTGGCGAGCACTCTGCGGCTGTTTCTTGCGGCTGGCGGAGCACTCGTGGCGAAAACGGCCCGACCTGAACTCGGTCTTAGCGAGTTCTTCGTCTGGCTGATTCTGTTCTATCTGTTTGTGGTCGCGGTCGAATCGCTGGTCACGCTGAAACGGATGGGGCAACTGAAATGGCTCCAGCGACCGGGTTCCGGTTCTGCTGAGCAGGGATGATTACTCGGCAGTCTGTCGAACCTTGAAGTTCTCGCACTGAGCGAATCCTGTCACTGAGAAACGACTCATGGCTCAGGATCATTTTCATCACGTCCGGGATTTTCCCTTCCTCGAATTGCCGGGGGGGATCCATCTCGATCTGCCGAACATTGGTGGCTTCCAGGTCTCCAAGTTCATGGTTCTGCAGGTTGTTGCCGGACTGCTGACACTGCTGGTTTTCAAAGGGCTGGCGAAGCGGGTTGCCTCGGGCGAACCGACTCGCGGGCGCTTCTGGAATTTCTGGGAATCGATTGCCCTCTTTGTGCGTGACGAAGTGGTGCGGCCGACGATCGGCGACGGGCATCACGATCACGGCCACGACGACGGGCACCATGGTGATGACCATCACGGTCACGGCAACAGTGAGTCGCGCGCCGGACACCACGCAGACCAGTTTCTGCCGTTTATCTGGACGTGCTTCTTCTACATCCTGTTCTGCAACCTGCTCGGTGCTGTGCCGATGCTCGGTTCAGCGACGGGGTCGATCTGCGTGACGGGCGTGCTGGCCGTCAGCGTGTTTGCCTACAACGTTCTGAACGGCTCGAAGCAGTTCGGTGTAATTGGGTTCTGGAAGAACCAGTGCCCGAATCTGGGTCTGAGCGGCGTTCAGGCCATCGTGATTACGGCGATTCTCTGGCCGATCGAAGTGATCGGCCTGCTGATTAAGCACGGCGTTCTCGCCGTGCGACTTTACGCAAACATTATGGGTGGCCACACCGTGCTGGGTGTCATCCTTGGGTTTATCGCTGCTCCGGGCATCGCCGGGACGGCTCTTCAGGGGCTGGTGATTCCAGCCAGCGTCGTGGGTCAGATTTTCATTGGGATGCTGGAGCTGTTCGTCGCATTTCTGCAGGCGTACGTCTTCGCTTACCTGGCGACGATCTTCCTCGCTGCGGCGACTCACGAGCACTGATACCGAACACTGACTGAATCGAGGCGCGTGTCCTCGACTGCAAACACGTGTCGCATTTCGCGCAACAGATGTCCGTTTGATCTAAGGAGATCAGGAACAATGTCGCAGGCCGTCAAACTTGTCATTATGGCTGCTGCTGTGGTCGTTTCCTTCGCTATGCCCGCGCTGGCGCAGGACGCTGGAACGTCAATCTCGTTCTCGGGTGCCTTTGGTGCCGGTCTGGTGATGCTCGGAGCTGGCTTCGGCATCGCGAAGATTGGTGCTGCTGCTGTTGAGAGCATGGCTCGTCAGCCGGAAGCATCGGGCGATATCCGTGGCGGTATGATCGTCGCGGCCGCTCTGATTGAAGGTGCTACGTTCTTTGCTCTGATCGTCTGCATGGTTTCCTAGTTCGAGCGGGGTTTCCCGTTTGTAACCAGGTTCCGGTGTTCTGTTTCCCGCACGCTCCCGTGGAGTGTCTTCATGTATTCGATGAGTCCACTGCGAAAATACCTCGCGGTCGCCGTAGTTGGTGCCCTGCTGGTTCCTGTGTCGTCTCTGACTGTTTCGGCAGCGGACGAGCACGGTTCAGAAGGTGCCGCTGCAGTCGAGCACGACGATGCACATGGTGCTGGTGACGCACACGGTACCGATGCTGCCCACGAAGGTGAAGCAGCCGGGGGAGATCATGGCCACCATGAGGACGGTGTTCCTCTGAGCTGGCAAAGCGACCTCGTTCTGTGGTCGCTGGTGACGTTCGTCCTGTTTCTGATCGTCCTGAAGAAAGCTGCCTGGGGGCCGTTGATCGCAGGGCTGGATAAACGGGAATCGAAGTACCGCAAGTTGCTCGACGATGCGAAGGCTGATCGCGATAAAGCGATGGCCCTGCTCGCTGACCACGAGAAGAAGCTGGCGGAAGCTCAGAAGGAAGTCACCGAGATCATTGCCGAAGCGCGGCGTGACGCGGAGCGGACCAAGGCGGACATCGTCGCGGCTGCTCAAAGCGAAGCGGAAGCAACTCGGCAGCGAGCACTGGACGACATCGGACGGGCGCGGGATCAGGCCGTGAATGCTCTGTTTGAGCATGTGCGAGCCAACGTGGTCTCCGCGACCGAAAAGGTTCTCGCCCGGGCTTTGACCGATGACGATCGCAGTCGTCTGGTCGACGAAGCTCTGGCGGAAGTGTCATCGAACTGAGTGAACTGACGGACTGAGGAATTCCGGACGGCGGAAGCCTGTCGGAAGATTGAGGTCAGCAATGGCAGACGTGCAGGAAAAAGCCCGTGTCCGAAGTGTGCTGGAAGATCCCAGTACGCAGGCCATTGCGAACGTCTATGCCACGTCGTTTCTGAACGCCGCCGGCGCTCAGGCCGGCGAACGGCTGGAAGAGTTCACTTCGTTCGTGAACGACGTGCTTGATGCGAATCCCGAGTTTCGCACCATTCTGATTTCCGGAGTGGCGAATCGGGACGAGCAGATTCAAATCATCGATCGCGTGGTTGGCCCGCATGGCAGTGAGTTCTTCGCGAACTACCTGAAGGTGCTGGCCAGGCACGAACGGCTCGGACTGCTGCCTCAGATTCTTGAGGCGACGCAGCTCGAATTTGAAAAGCGTAATGGTCAGCAGCGAGTGCAGGTCGTCAGCGTAACTCCGCTGGACGATGCCGCACTGGGGCGGGTTCGCGAGAAAATCGCGTCGGCCTTCAGCTTTGACCCGATCATCGAAAATGTCACGTACCCGAAGCTCCTTGGGGGGCTGGTGATCCGAGTCAACAACAAAGTCTACGATGGCTCGCTCCGTAGCCGCCTGAATCAGCTTGCGAAGCGGATGCAGCAGGGGAGTCTCCATGAAATTCAAAGCGGACGA
The DNA here is from genome assembly GCA_029977045.1 of Planctomycetota bacterium. Taxonomy (GTDB): domain Bacteria; phylum Planctomycetota; class Planctomycetia; order Planctomycetales; family Planctomycetaceae; genus JAPOLP01. The sequence continues at coordinate 3,773 of JAPOLP010000282.1, read as the reverse complement.
GATCGCTTCAGTCATCCAGAAGGAGATTGAAGACTTTCGCGGCTCAATTGAGACCAGCGAAGTCGGTCGTGTCCTGGAAGTCGGCGATGGTATCGCGCGCGTCTATGGCCTGCAGTCGGCCATGGCGGGTGAGATGGTCGAATTCCAGAACGGCGTCCGCGGACTGGTGTTCAACCTCGAAGAAAACTCCGTCGGTGTCATCCTGCTGGGTGACTTCCTGGAGATCAAAGAGGGTGACGAAGTCCGCACGCTGGGAACACTGCTGTCCGTGCCGGTCGGCGATGCCCTGATTGGTCGCGTCGTCAACCCGCTCGGCGAGCCTCAGGACGGCAAAGGTCCGATCGTGACCGACGAAAGTCGTCCGGTCGAGCACCAGGCCGTTGGTGTGGCTGGCCGTCAGCCGGTGAAGCAGCCGCTGCAGACTGGTATCAAAGCCGTCGACTCGATGACTCCGATTGGCCGTGGCCAGCGAGAACTGATCATCGGTGACCGGAAGACCGGTAAGACCGCGGTTGCTCTCGACACGATCATCAACCAGAAGGGCCAGGACGTTATCTGCATCTATGTCGGATGCGGACAGCGTGCCAGCACGATGGCGGGTATCGTCGAAGCTCTCGAAGCCAACGGCGCGATGGACTACACGATCGTTGTCAACTCTTCCGCTTCCGACCCGGCTCCGCTGCAGTACATCGCTCCGTACGCCGGAGCCGCGATGGCCGAACACTTCATGTACCAGGGCAAGCACACGCTGGTCGTTTACGACGACCTGACGAAGCAGGCTCAGGCGTACCGTCAGCTTTCGCTGCTGATGCGTCGTCCTCCAGGCCGCGAAGCTTATCCCGGTGACGTCTTCTACTGTCACAGCCGTCTGCTCTAACGAGCGGTCAAGCTGAGTGACGAACTCGGCGGCGGCTCGATGACCGCTCTGCCGATCATTGAAACACTCGAAGGTGAAGTTTCGGCGTACATTCCGACCAACGTGATCTCGATCACTGACGGTCAGATTTACCTCGAACCGGACCTGTTCTTCGCGGGCGTTCGACCGGCTATTAACGTCGGTATCTCGGTCTCCCGCGTGGGTGGTAACGCTCAGACGAAAGCCATGAAGAAGGTCGCCGGCTCACTGCGACTGGACCTCGCCGCCTTCCGTGAACTTGAAGCGTTCGCCCAGCTCGGTACGGAACTGGACAAGGCCACGCAGCAGCAGCTTGACCGCGGTTACCGCATGGTCGAACTCCTGAAGCAGCCGCAGTACCAGCCGCTGCACTTCGCCGATCAGGTGATCAGCATCTTCGCCGGTACCAACGGGTACTTCGACAAGGTGCCGGTCAACAAGGTCGCCGAGGTCGAAAAAGAGCTGCTGCAGTACATTCGGGAGCAGAAGTCGGAAGTCCGTGATGCTCTGGTCGAAACGGAAACTCTCGATGCCGACGCACTCAAGGCGGCACTGGGAGATTTCGTGAAGACGCTCGAAGGACGATTCGACGCTGCCGAGTAAGCAACAGAGTTAGTTTCGTAGGGTGCGTGTAACGCACCAAAGCAATGTCGGCATGGTGCGTTTCACGCACCCTACATTGGACGGGAAGCGATGGCCAAAGCCAGAGCGATTGTCAAACGCCTCAAGGCGGTTAAGAACATCCGCAAGATCACGCGGACCATGGAACTGATCGCGACCGCGCGATTCAAGAAGGCCATGGACCGCGCGACCGAAGCGGCTGCTTATACAAAGAAAATCGCCGAGATCGTCGCCGATCTCTCGAAGGCTGACCTGAGCTTTTCTCACCCGCTGCTGACTCAGCCTGCCGAGCAGAAGAAGACTGTTCTTCTGGTGGTCACGTCGAATCGCGGACTCTGCGGTGGTTACAACGGCGCCATACTGCGTCACGTCATGGGGCGTCTGAAGGAAGCCAAAGCCAACGGCGAAGAGCTGACTCTGGAAGTCGCCGGAAAGCGTGGCCAGGCCTTCCTGAAGTTTCAGGGGGTCGAATCGGACCGCTTCTACGGCAACTTTGAAGACAAGCCGCGGTTTGACGAAGTCGACGAGATCGCTCAGCGATATATCGACGGTTTCGTCAGTGGCGAGATTCATCGGGTCGACGTGGCCTACACCGAGTTCCTGTCTTCGGCTCGCCAGCAGGCCGTGCTGAAGACGCTGCTGCCTCTGGGCAAGCTGGACTCGAACGACGACGAAGAGTCGTCGCGGGCTGTCGACTACGAGTTCCTGCCATCGCCGGAAGACATTCTCGAAGAGATCGTTCCGGCAGCCTTCAAGGCGCAGATGTTTAAGTGCTTCCTCGACGCGGCGGTCAGCGAGCAAATCGCTCGAATGGTCGCGATGAAGGGAGCGACAGAGAACGCGGGCGAGATGATCAGCACGCTGTCGATGCAGTACAACCGGGCACGGCAGTCGCAGATTACGTCCGAACTGAGCGAAATCATCGGCGGTGCCGCCGCACTGGAATAACAACGAAAAGAACAATGCCCCACTGGCCGGCGGGATGTCCTGCCTTCGGCCTCTGGCCATTTCCAAACTGGACATTACGAGCAAAGCGAGTACTCCAGCATGTCGACCGCAACTGCCACCGAAAATTCGACCGGGAAAGTCACTCAGGTCATTGGTTCAACCTTTGACGCGTCGTTCCCGGAAGATCGCCTGCCGGACATCTACAACGCTCTGATTGTTGACACCGAACTGAAGGGCAGCCGGATTCAGGTCACTGGTGAGGTTCAGCAGCACCTTGGTGGCGGACGCGTCCGCTGTGTTGCTCTGGGCTCGACCGACGGTATGGCTCGCGGCATGGAAGTCGTAGACACCGGCAAGCCGGTCGCCGTGCCCGTTGGCAAGGAAACACTGGGTCGCGTCTTCAACGTGACCGGCGACGCGATCGATGGCCGCGGCGACGTCACCACTGAAGAACGTTGGCCGATTCACCGCGACGCTCCGGCACTTGATCAGCTCAGCTCGAAGACGGAAGTCTTTGAAACGGGTATCAAGGTCGTCGACCTTCTGACCCCGTTTGTCCGCGGTGGTAAGGCCGGTCTGTTCGGCGGTGCCGGCCTGGGTAAGACCGTTATTCTGACCGAACTCATCGCCCGTATTGCGAGTGCTCACGGTGGTTACTCGGTATTCGCTGGCGTTGGCGAGCGAACCCGTGAAGGAAACGACCTGTGGCTCGAAATGCAGGAAACCAAGATCGGTGATACCGGTCGTTCGGTTATCGAGCAGACAACGATGGTGTTCGGCCAGATGAACGAGCCGCCGGGAGCACGTCTCCGCGTCGCTCTGACCGGGCTGACGAGGGCTGAGTGGTTCCGTGACGCGACGGGTGCCGACACGCTGCTGTTCGTAGACAACATCTTCCGCTTCTCGCAGGCCGGTTCAGAAGTGTCCGCTCTTCTCGGTCGTATGCCGAGTGCCGTGGGTTACCAGCCGACGCTGGCCACCGAACTTGGTGGTCTGCAGGAACGAATCACGTCGACAAAGAACGGGGCCATTACGTCGGTGCAGGCCGTTTACGTGCCGGCCGACGACCCGACCGACCCCGCTCCGGCGACCGCGTTCAGCCACCTCGACGCGTTCATCTACCTGGAACGAAAGATCGCCGAAAAGGGTATTTACCCGGCCATCGATCCGCTGTCGTCGTCGTTACGAATTCTTGACCCGCAGTACGTCGGCGAACGGCACTACGCCGTCGCCCGCCGCGTGCAGCAGATTTTGCAGCGTTACCGCGAACTGCAGGATATCATCGCGATTCTGGGTGTCGACGAACTGG
>JAPOLP010000848.1 GCA_029977045.1 Planctomycetota bacterium | reverse complement strand
CAGGCGCCAGCTTCCCAGCTGGTACAGAGATTCCATCGTCATTCTTATTCGGATCAGAGACTGATGGGACATTCCCGTCGGCAGCCGCCAGGTCGATCATCAGATTCTTTGTTTCTCCGATCGACACCTGGACGACACGTCGCTTCAGTAAGGCCCCCTTGATGCTGGCCTCGATGACGACGTCTTCCCCAGGGGCGATACTCTGGATGGTCCATTCGTTGCCTGCAGACGGTTGGGTGATGCGGAAACCGGGGCTGAAAAAGCCATGTTTCGCGAACCCGGCGGCCCGGGCGGAGGCGACGTTCAACGAAAAATCGCCGGGCTCAATACTGCGTTCGCCATTCTTCACCCGAAGATGAATCGTCCCTGCCTGAAGAAACTGTGCGACGACTTCTGATGTCTTTCGAGCAAGTACGATCCCCGCACCGGGTGCCACCGGGCCATCAGTCGTTTGCTGCCAGAAAACCGCCTGGTCGGGTCTCATCCCGACACTCAGGCCCTGTTCTTGATCACTGTCTACCACCCACAGTTGATGGATGCCTGCAATTCCCGAATCCGGTTCTGATTCGACGTCATTCAGGTTTCCTGTGTTTTTTCCGCGATAAAACCTTTCGACGCTGAGATATAGCGTCCCGGCGTTGAACCGGGCGGTTGTCATAGGGAGGCCGCTTTCATCAAAGGCCTTAATGACAATTCTGCGCGCAGGCCGCTGACGCAGGATCAGCGGTTTGGCGTTCTTCCCGGCCTCCAGGGTGACCATCGCTCTGTCGAAGGGACGCGATGGACTGCGACTGTCGAGATGTTTCCGAACTACGTCAAAGTACTGGACTCGGGAACCGACCGAGTACTCGCCAGGCGGGAGTGGAGGAAACGCGAAGGTCCCGGTTGCGTCGGTCGTTGTATATCGGATGGTAACGGTCGTGCCTGTTACGGCCTCCAGATTGAAATTCGCTAGCGGCCGTCCTTCGGCGTCGACAACTCGGCCACTTAGACGGGGGCCATGCTTCAGTGTGATTGTGCCCTGGTCACCGAAGGTAATCTTCTCCGGGATGTCGGTTGCTTTCCTGAGAGCGACCGAATCGCTGACGAACTCGTCGGGATACCAGTGCAGACGTTTCGGCCAGCCCGGACTGGTTATGATGCGGAATCGGCCAGTTTCGTCGGTTCGGCAGTTGGCGTTGTCGGTGTAGCCACCGACCCTTTCCGGGAAATCATTGATGGTCCCCTTACGATCGCGCGAAACCATCAACAACAGATTCGCGGCTGGACGTCCATCGGGTTGCAGGAAACGGCCCGTCACCTCAGTGCCACGGCGCAGTTTCAGGTGTCGCGGATCGAGGTGCCACCCGGGGGCATTGGGGAGTGCGAGCGGCATTGCCATCGGATTCTTGCGAACGTAGTCACGGTGAGACGATTCGAATTCAACGGCCTTGTGGGCGAACTGGTAGACGTCCCGCGACAGGGTTACTCGGTATTTCCCCTGTTCGTTGGTGATGAATCGCTGCTCAAACAGTGGTTGCTCGTCGCGGCGCGACGGATCGCGGCGAACGCGCCACAGGACCTCAACTCCTGCGATCGGTTGGCCAGTGTCGAAGTCCGTCACGTCGCAGTCATACGCGAACTCGTCATCCGGCGGCAGCATGGCCAGCTTGACGCTCTTTGAAATGAGTCGCCACTGCTCGTCGGAGAAGCTGCCGGAGATGGCGAGATTCTCGCCGATTTCGCCGAACACTGGCGGTGTCATGATCACGACGCCGTGGACGAGCATCGCGATCTTCTGGTTCATGGCGGCCCGAGTCAGCTTGCGGATGCGTGCGCCACCGGCTTCGTCAAATGTGACGGACAGACGTTTCTGACCGTGCGCGTTGTCCTCGAGACGGACATCCTGCACATACCAGCGGCCATCGGGAGTCACAATGTGCTGAGGGTCGTCGCTGAGAAGTGCGACCTGGCCAATCCCGCGCGACTTCATGACGGGAGGGCTCTCGATCATGCCCTCAGTCAGCTTGAAGGGGAACCAGGCAAATCCAGGATCCTGTTCGACATCCGCCTCGCCGCCGGTTCCGTCGCGATACGTGTTCTCATTCCAGTTCTCCGGCAGGCGGACCCGCTTGTCGCTCGTCGGGAGTTCCGGCACGACGCGGAATTCAAAAGCGGGCGTCTTTGCCGGGATACGAATCCCGTCGGGTGTAATCTCGAACGTCAGGTTCAGCGTCAGCGTGGCCTGACTGAGAATCTCAGCGAACGTGGCGTCCTTAACGGTCAGCGTGACAGCACTTTGCCCGCTGACGCCCCGCAGCATGCACTCGCCGAGGCTGATCTCGATCGGAACTCCGCTCTTCCGCTCAACGAAGTCGAGCACTTCCAGCAGCGGCATCTCTTCGGCGGTGAAATCCGTCCGCGAGTAGAGCTTCTGGCGGATCGGATCCGGTGCATTTGACGTCATCGCTGCATCCGCTGACTGCGATTCCGGACGGGTCGCCGCCGAGTCAGCGGCCTTGTCCCTCGTGTTCTCGTCGCTGGTGGCGGCTTCTGGCAGACTCGCGATCTGCGACTGCACGAGAAATGCAAGAGCCAGGGCGACACATGCGGTTAACAGGGCGAGGCCCGATCGACTCTGCCTCACTCGGACGCCGGGATCGGGGACCGATTCAACGATCCGCTCAATCCGGCGGCGGAGCTTTGAGGGATGCCCGCCGTCGACGGCCAGTTGCGCGAGCTGCTGCCTTTTCTCGGCAGCGCTGGTCCTCAGTTCGGCAACACGGAGCAACGTGGTCGCGTAGCCGAGACGGTCGATGCCACTGTCGAGAACCAGGTCGTCGCACGCGTCCTCTCGCAGGGCGTCGACGCGACAGCCCAGCCACCATGCGATGGGGTGGTAAAACAGGACGGCTTCCAGTCCACGTTGAACAACGATCGTGAGATGGTCCCGCCGCCTTAGATGTGCGAGTTCGTGAGCGAGGATCGTCTCAACGTCTTCTGGTGCCAGACCGGAGAGTATCGAAGCTGGCAGAAGAATTACGGGGCGGACGACGCCGACGACGACAGGCACCGCCACTCGTTCGCACGTGGCCACCAGCGGGAGCAGTTTTACCCCGAGGCGTGTCGCCTGCTCTTCGAGCCTGGCAATCCATCCGGAATTCGTCAGACGCTGGCCGCCCTTAGCCAACCGTCGACCTCCGCAGATCCCCATCGTCAGTCGCACCAGCATCGCCAGAACTCGACGCCGTACAGAGCTGCGATCGCGGGAGCAAACTGACGTGCTTCGGCCCACAGACTCTCGAACGCATCAGAGTGCCACACGTTGGCCTGTGATCCGGCGGTTACCGGCTCAGCGAGGCTTTCGCTAGCTGAACTCT
>JAPOLP010000772.1 GCA_029977045.1 Planctomycetota bacterium | reverse complement strand
CCGCCGCGCAGCAGCGAGCCGGATCGGGCCGCGAGCCATGGGTGCATCTCAATGACGTTGCCGGCTTCATCGGCCCGGAGGTCTTCCGCACGCGCGAGCAGCTCGTCCGCTGCTGCCTCGAAGACATCGTCATGGGCAAGCTGCACGGCCTGACGATCGGTCTCGACGTCTGCTCGACGCTGCACATGGACGTTTCGCTCGACGATCTCGACTGGTGCCTCGACCAGATCATGTCGGCGAACCCGGCTTACCTGATGGCTCTGCCGACGAAGATCGACCCGATGCTCGGTTACCTGACGACCGGCTACCAGGACCACGTCCGGCTGCGCGAGAAGTTTGGTTTCAAAGTCAACGATGCCATGTGGCGTTTCTTCGAGCGGCAAGAAGTGATCAGCGAGTCCGGACAGCCGACGTCACACTTTGGTGATCCACTGTGGCTGTATCTCCAGTACCGCCGCCGAAAAGACGACCGTCGCCGTGATGACGAGATTCTGGCAGAGGGCCGGGAACAGATCGCCGCAGTCCGAAGCCGCGGCGTGTTTCTAGTTGAAGGCCACGGTCCGAAAATCTGGGACCTGCCGGCGCAGACTCAGGCTGACATCTCACGCATCTATGCCGACGCGAAGCAATCCATCTGGGCCGAACTTGATGCCGGGTTCATCAATGCCGTGTCGGATGTTCGCCGCGTCGCGACGCAGTCGAGTGACCGCGAGGACTATATTCTGCATCCCGAGACGGGAGAGCGTCTCGCGGATGAATCACTGCAACTGCTGCAGACTTTAAAGCAGCGACATGGCGGGAAGTTTGACGTGCAGATCGTCGTCTCCGACGGCCTGAACGCGCTGGCGATCTCAGACGATGGCCACCTCACTCCGTTTCTGCAGCGACTGCGTGATCATCTCAAGCTGGCTGGCCGCCGTGTCGCACCGGAAAACCTGGTCGTCACATCGGGCCGGGTCCGAGCGGGTTACCGCATCGGCGAAACGCTGTTCGCTGGGCAGTCAGAGCGACGCAGCATCCTGCATGTGATCGGAGAACGCCCCGGAACGGGGCATCACACGTTTTCGGTCTACATAACGACTGCCGACGGCGACGTCTGGAGCCAGCCCGGCACGGTCGACCACAACATCACGAAAGTCGTCTCCGGCATCGCGACGACAGCACTCAAGCCGGTTCTGGCTGCCGAAGAAACCGCCCGCGTGCTGAAGACGCTGGGGTAAAGCCGTCGCCATACAAAGGTGAAGCAGTAGGAACAGTGACGCGGAAATGGGCCCAAAGAAGTGAGAGAGAACGGCGCGTCTTCGAGCTTCGTTGGTGAAGCAACAGAATCATGATTGTCTGAATGATTCTGTGTTCCATGATTCTGTGAAGCTCTGCTCGGTTATCATTGCTGTGACATTCGCCACTTCAGCCAGGCGTAGAGTGAGCCGCCGATCTGCTGGTAGCCGAACGTGTTGGGGTGGACGCCGTTGTTTTCCGGGTAGCCGTCGACCGGATCGAGATTCAACTGCGTCGGGACAAGAAACAGGTGAGGGACGCGTTCCCGGCTCTGTTCCGGCGCCTGCTGAAACCGGGCGAGCTGGCGTTCGACGAGGCGGTGCTGGATTCGCTTCCAGCCCCAGCGGTGGTAACGCCCCTTGTAGTTGGCCTCGAAACCTGACTCCCGGGCGTTTGGCGGAGTCGTCACGCAGATAGCGAGGTCAGCATTCGGTGCGGCTTTGCGGAAATCGGCGAGCAGCGTGTCGGCGTGCTCGAACATGGCGTCGATCTTTGCATCGATTGCGGCGGGATCGTCGGGGTTGGCGCTGAAGCAGTCGTTGATACCCAACAGAAAGAACACGACGTCCGGTCGCTGATCGTCGGCAGTCTCTTTGAAGTACCTGGCGACATCGAGCTGCGGTTTCTGATCTTCATTGAGGAACACGAACGGGCTGCTGCGTTTGCGGTATGTGCCGTCTGGATTGGGTTCGTGATGAGTGGCGAACCGCGACCACGTCCAGCCGCCGTAACCCTCGTGCCGGACTCCCTCGGTGGCACTCGCTGGTACGTGAGTGCCCAGCATCTTCCAGGTTGGGTTGCCAGGCAGAGACAGCAACCGGGCCAGCTCGTTCGGATGCGCCGTCGCGTGCGTCAGGCTGTCGCCGACGATCAGCAGCGAGATCGACTTTCCGGCTCCGGCGTCTGCCGCGATCACATGCAGCTTTGCGTTTGCCGACTGAAGTTGCTGGCCACTGCCGTCGCGGACGGTGATCGAGAAATCGTGCGTTCAGGTGTCGCCCTGCTGGGGATGAACGGCCCAGCGACGGTCTTTATTGCTGCCGATGTCGCACTGCACGTCGAAGCGGTATTTCTCAGGAGTTTCCGTCAGGACGAGATTGTCAAAGTAGACTGTCATCTCCTGACCAGCGACGGCGTAGAACTCGGTCGGCAGCGTGAGTCGCAAGCCGTCTGGTGCATCAGCCGCTGTTGCAGGACGGATAACTCCTGAGAGGAGCGTCAGAAGTACAACGATCGTCGACAACTTCATGGAATTCTCCACTGACCTCTGACGATAGGCGGTTGGCCTGTGACTGCTGGGGGGCTCAATGCCATCGATCAAGGGCCACCCGGCGGCTTCCCTCCCCAGCAGAATCCTGAATAAGAGATTGTTGATCGGCGCAGTACCATCAAATGATTGGCTCGGCCCGTCAACTTTCAGCGCGCGATGGTCACTTTCTTCAGGCAATGTCAGGCCACGGAATGCGGCAACACCACCGTGGATTGAGCGTCAGCTACTCCGGCGTAAACACCGGGCCAGGATCGCGCCAGAGGCCGTTTTCGTCGAGTTCCATCGTGCCGAGTTCAAAGTCCAGCAGCATCCGCAGGACTTCGTAATTCACCCACACGTTGAGGAAGTCGTTCTGCGCGTTGAGCAGATCGGTCAACGCGGACACGAGGTCGCGGGTCGCGGTCGGTGAGGCCTGCGTGTTGGCCTGGCCAGGTTGCAGCGGCTTCTGCAGATTCAGTCGCGCGAGATCGACCTGAGCGATTGCGACCTGCACGGCGGCGCGGCGGACCTCAAAGTTGATTCGGCTCAATTCAACGAAGCGGACGGTGTTGCGAATGCTCTGTTTGGCGCGATCTTCAAACAGCATGAAATCCCGCCTCGACCGCTGATACGCAATCTGCGCTTTCCGGTAGTTGTTCCGCTCGGTGAGCCTTGTCACCGGAGTGTCGAACGCCAGCCCAAACTGAAGCTGGCTGTTGTTTCGGTCGAATGCGATGGGGTTGCTGTCGTGCGTTTTCAGGTCTCCGTTGACCTTGATGTTGAGGCTGCTGAGTAACGGATTTGCCGTCACTTCGACCTGCCGCCACGAGTCGACCAGGTTTGCCCGTGCGTTCATCCAGTCGAGCCGGCTTGTGCTGGCGATCTCGATCCCGTCTTCCGCGGAGAGTTCGAGCGGCGTCAGCACAACGCCCTGCAACCGCGTTTCCGCCTGGACCAGCGACAGCTCAAGCAGCAGATTCGATAATCGGGAACCATTGTCATTGAGCCGACCGAAATACTCTCCCGGGTCCATCTCGCTGGCTGCTGCCTGCAGGTTGACCAGTTCCTGTCGGTTCTCAGCGAAGT
>JAPOLP010000607.1 GCA_029977045.1 Planctomycetota bacterium | reverse complement strand
GTCGCCCCCCTGGAGTCCCCATTGGTTGGCGGGGGGAGGCCGTATCCCGAGGAGTTCCCGTGTCAGCCCGTTTCTATTGACGTTGCCAAACAGAAACGTGTCGTATCGAGTGACTCCGTCGCCGTCACCGAACACAAGACGCGGATCGAGTTCGTCGGAAAGCAGAATCGGACCAAGAGTCGTGGCCATGTCATCAGCCGCCGAGTACCGCAGAGCGATCTGGGGCCGGGCACCAATCCCGGCAGGTGACGACGGGCCACGCACGTCCTGACGCAGCGCCCAGTCGAAATAGAGATCAGGCCCTAATTCAGGATCCAGAACTGGGGTAAAGACGAAATTTCTCTGGTAGACACGACCGTCGACCCATTTCGAATTCCCAGCGTCTCTCTTGAACCGACCGTTTGCATTCCGCTCGAACGACAGCGGCCACGCACCGTCGTCCCAGTTCAAAGGCATCAACCGCCAGCCGAGTGGAACTCCCAGACCGTCAAGATTGGAGCCGCCTGATGGGGTCGTAGTGCCACCCAGGACATCGACTGACGGCCTGAAATACCAGAACTCCATATTCGCGTTCTCGCCGAGAATCTCCTCCGGCGTACGACCGAAGTACTGCCCGTATCTTCGATTTGCCTGATGAGCTGGCAGGTAGACGTTCCAGCCGGACTGGCGGTCCACGATCGTCTTCGCGGCGTTCAGCAGTTCGTCGTCGCGGAGCTTCTGCAGCGTGTCACGATACTTTGACAGGCGATCGACCGTTGACTGGGCGACGGCCAGTTGCGACTTCAGTGTGCCGAGTTGCTTTGTCGAGGCGTCAGCTTCCTCGGCAGTTTGCAGGTTCGACTGTGCGGCGTTGCGTTCTTCGGTGGCTGTCTGCAGTTGTTCGATGATCTTCTCCAGCGAATCGACCGGCTGAGGACCGCTGTAGCCGGGTTCGTAAACGACCTCGATCTTCTCCGGAGCCGGGTACAGGGCCCAGTGGTCCTTGCGGCCTCGGTCGACATTGAACTGCTGGTACATCGCCTCGTCCTCGAGGACCAGCAGCGAGGTGAACGGCGACATCACGTACATCGACTTGCTGAGTTCCGTGATCGCCGTCCGGTGCTGCTCGGCCCCGTCCGCGACGAGCCGGTCGATTTCGAGCTTCGCCCAGATTCGCGGCAGGTAGTGCGACGGGTTGCTGGCGTCATCCAGATTCTTCGGCTCTGGCATGTCAGGCAGCGACACCGTCTGCTGCCACGGCTCGCCGTCGACGATTCCAGACAGCGTGATCGACTTCGGCAGTTTCGTATCCACGTCGAAACGAGCGACGACGGCAATTTCCTGACCGTGTGCGATCGTCTCAGCGAATGTCAGAAACGTTGCGTCCTTCTGGTCCGACGTCACTTTCAGATCGAGCAGTCGCGGCGCGTTGAGTGCCGAGAGGAACTCGAACGCCCGCCACGAGACTTCTTCGTCGGGATTGATCTGCGTGAAGTGTCCGCCGGTGCGGCTGGCGGCGTCCCGCATGAAGGCCTGGTTCCAGCGATGCCCGACCCCGATCCCTGCATAACGAGCGTTTGAAGGTAGCGCGTCTCGCAACGTCTGCTCGTCACGCCGCCCGATGACTCCAACACCCGAGCCGATATGGACGACCCAGTTCTCGACAGACTCACTGCGGCAGAATCGTTCTGACGTCTTCAAGGCTTCGACCAGATCGAGTGCTCCGAGCGACGGTTCCTCGTCGAGGAATGCCAGAGCCGACTCGACGTTCTTCGCCGTGCAGAAGACGGATTTCGCTTTGAACGAACTGCTGCGCGTCGCGGCGACAACGAGAGCGAACGTGTCGTCTTGCTCGGCATTGTCGAGCATCGTCCGCAGGGCTTCCCGCTGAGCGTTCCGTAGGACCTCGTTCCGGTCGGCAGACGTCTCGACAACGAAGACCCAGTTGCGTTTCGGGCGAGTCATCTCAGCCGGCAGTTCCGGCTGGTAACGCAGCAGCAGGTACTGAGCATCGTCGGCTCGAGCAGTGGTCCAGCGAGGGGACGCGGAGCGTCCGGAGGTGCGTTCCAACGCGGAGCGTTGGAACGAGGGGCCAACTTCCAGTTCAACGACGAGATCCCGGTCGAACGCGGCGTTTTGCTGGGAGCCTTCGAGAATCAGGTCGTCCGACTTCACAGTGGCAGTCGCTGCCTCTTCAGACGGCGGATCGTCGTTCGCAGCAGGCTCAATCACACGCAGCAGGTGCGAGGGGCTGAACCAGCGGAGGCCGTTTGACTTGCCGTCGACGATCCGCAGGTGCGTCGACCAGTCGCGGACGTCTTCCATCGTGTGACCGGCTGGGAAGCGGTACGTCGTGCGGTCGTAGTTCTTCGGCAGCCGTTGCGTGTAGCTGAGAACGATCCGTTTTTCCTGGCGGGCTTCGAGCGGGAAGACACGCATCTTGAACGTCGAACCGTCGACCCATTCGAGCAGTGCCGGGTCGCGTCGCGTGTGCCGAATCTGCTCGTACACGTTGCGGCCATGATTCCGTTCGACCATCCCACCTTCCATCAGCCTGCCGTTGACGTACATCGCCAGCCGCGAGAGCGATGCGTCCGGCGGCAGCGGAAAGTGGAACGTGCCTTCCTGGCGGCTGAACGTGTGATTGAAGTAGGTCTGATCGATCGTCGTGCGAGCGAACCCGTCTTCGATATGCACGTCGACGTGAAACTTCCGCATCGACAGCTTCATCTCCTGGCCGTTCGGATCGACGACTGTGATCGCCCCGCCGCGGTGTTCGGATGCCGGCACGATGTCGGGAGCTGCTTCGCTAACAAGCTCGCGTGTCCAGAAGAGCGTTTCCGAGGCACGCTTCGATGGCTGGACCGCCGGAAACCCGACCTGCTCAATGTCGTTTGCGTTCGTGATGTCGAATGAAACTTCCTGTCCGGCAGCAATCAGTGGCTCAACGTTCGGCAAGCGCACGCTGCCCTGCGTGACGACGACTTTCGCCTCGTCGCCTTCGTTCGCGTCGACCGCGAACTTCGTCCCAACGGCTGTCACTGTTCGTCCGGCTGCCGTTACGAGAAATGGCTCGCTGCGCGGGCCCGTTTCTTCAACCGGCTGCACTTCAAAGAACGCCTCGCCCTGAGGCAGCGAGAATCGACGGGCCGAGTCGGCGACCAGCAGCGAATCCGCGTTCAGAAACGCGACCGATCCGTCCGGCAGGCCAACTCGCAAGCGCTCGCGGGGGCCTGTCGAAATCGACTTGCCGATCTGCAGCGTCGCGTCGGGCAGCTTCGGAGCGGCAACCTGAAACGGCGTCACCTGCGATTGCCCCTCGCGAAACAGCTCGGACAGTTTGAGTGCCGGTCCGCCAGCGACGGCTTGAGCCGGCCCCGATTTCGGAGCCTCGTGTTCAAACAACGCGACCGCCGCCAGCAGCAACGCGAGAACTACGCCGACGAGAGAAACACGTCGAGCAACCCGGCTGCTTTGACTTGAGAAGTCTGATCGTTGAACAGGAGCGGCACTCTTCGGAGTCGAGTCAGACGTCCGGAGAGCTGGACTTCCTTGCGGTGTGGATGGCGAAGTCGGTCGACCGATCAGATCGCGGGGCTTCTGCAGAACCCGCGAGACTTCGTCGTCGGTCAGCGGCTCGCTCGCCGGTGCCATACCGTCAGCCTGAGCAGCGACTGCGTCGAGCTGGGCTTCGATCGTGTCGTCGGTTTCGTAGGTGTCGCCGTTCAGGCCGCGCAGCATTTCGGACAGGCGGTTCTGAAACAGTTCGTCGTTGTGAGGTGCATTCGTCATTGGTCGACCCTGTCAAACAGGCCACTGTGAATTAAACGGCCACTGTGAAGACGGAAACGCCGGACGCTTTGCAGACTGCGATCGCGTCCAGCGGACAGGTGCGGGAAATCAGAAGTCGTCGGGCGGTGAACTGAGCTGCGGCGCCAGGCCTCGAAGGTCGAGTTCGTTCCGCAACCGCGCCAGCGCCCGACGTCGGTAAACTCGAACCGTGCCAGGCGGAATCCCCAGCTCCTGCGAGAGATGCTCGCTGGAGACCTTGCCGTCACGGGACGCCGCGTCGGCCAGGATGATCCGCCGTTGAGCGTCCGGCAGCTCATCAACGATCGCCCGCAGCTCGCGCCGCAGACGTTCGTCGAATGCTTCGTCAGTGGACGCGCCGTCGACGTCTTCAACCGTGCGGGCTGCGATGGCTGTCGGCGGCGCCGAAGGTGACCGTTCAACCGCGACATCAGACAGGGCAGCAGGCTCGTATCGAACCTCAAGTTGCCGCGCTTTCTGCCAGCCGTAACGCAGCACGTCTTTCGTGACGTTCGCCGCGATGCGGTAGAACCAGGCTCGCAAAGAGCCGCGATCCGGATCGAATTGGTCACGTCGCGACCAGACTCGAAACAGGGCGACCGCGAGGATGTCCTCGAAAT
>JAPOLP010000745.1 GCA_029977045.1 Planctomycetota bacterium | reverse complement strand
TTCGTCTTGCTCATCTTGCTCTCAACGCCGGTTGCAGTCGCGATGGGTCGATGGCGGCGCCTTCCGCCGCGAATGGAGACATTCTTGCCCGAGAGAGCCCCCGATTCCTACCGAAACGTGTCTGCCAGCCTGCATTCGGACGACGAATCTCCGACTTTTTCGCCTGTCCCGAAGAATCGTTGCAACGTGGCTGATGACGCCGCTGTAATCGTCACAACCGCACGTGTTGCTGGATGTGAACACTTACGAGGCAGGGGCTTCGGCGAGTTCAAACTGCTGATGCGGCTTCGAACTGCGGATGACGTCGTACTGTGGCCAGCTCGCGAACTGAGCAGCAATTGAATTCGCCCGGTCAGCGTCTATCGCTCCACCGTGAGCGTGCAGCAGGTACCGCAGCCTTAGAGGTTGTTTGCGGGTGAGGACAAATGGCCCGTCCATGCAGAACGATGCTCCCATCCAGCCATCCTGGCGAACGTGCCACTTTGTTGGGTAGCGGGGATTCGCCGGGTGGTCGAAGTAGGTGATGCCCTCAGTGACACCGTCCTTGATCGAGCCGCTGTAGTCCATCCAGCGGGCAGCCTTGCCGAAGATGTTGGGCTGGCCGTTCTCGTCTTTTTCGCCGACCAGACCCTCGCTGTTGGTGAGATGCCCGTCGCCGAAATGCTCAGAGATGGACTTCGCGACTCGGACTGCCAGGAATCCAAAGTTCGACTGTTCGACTTCGAGCGACTCTGCCTTCGGGATGAAGATCGACTGCAGTTCCAGCAGGGTCTCTCCGCCTTCGAGTGGTCGGACGATCGCTATGACGGTCTGCTCAAGCAGTTCTGCGGGGTCGTGGCCGTCTTCCCAGCCGAGTTGTGTCGCGAGGACTGCTCGCTCGTCACCGTCTTCGTAGACGAGCCAGTGCTTCTGGCGGATGCGGGCCAGTGTGTTGTCGCTCCAGAAGTCGATACCCAGCAGCTTCGCGTGGGCGAACCAGACGCTGCGATGGTGATCATGGTTGGACGCCCCGGGATGCCCCATTCGGGTGAGGGAAATTCCCGATGGTCCGTTGAGCGGGTAGAAGAACGGACGCGGGTAATTCGGACCGGAGTGCCAGCGGAGTCGCTCAGTCCCGTCGACGCAGATAGCGACCTGGTGATCAGCCAGCGGCAGGACCTGGCAGCGAGGGAACAGTTTGCTCATGGTGAGCCTCGTGCGGACAGCGGGGATGTGGTTCGGTTGTGCGGATTGTGACGGCGCCCTCGGTCGGGCGTAAACCTGGCGGAGGGCTCCGCTGTGTTGAGTTGCCAGGCAAGTCGGGTCCGTTTGTAGCGGTCGCAGCGGTCAGGTGCCGGATGCGGGGGCGTTGTGAGGAACGCTGCTTCGGTCTGGCGTCTGTTTGTGCCGGGTGAGTCCGGTCGTGAGGGCTGTTCCGGCTGTTCCTGATCTATCGAGTCGGCCCGGATTCATCAGATGCAGCGATCGAACACGCCGATTCACAAGCAACGGTTGCTCCTTCTGACCGGCAGGCACGGACCGTGTGCTCTGTCAGGGATGTGAAGCGGCTACCGGGTGCGCGTGATGTTGGGTGAGGCGGTCGGTCCGCTGTACATCGACGTCACTCGCATTTTGAGCCGGTTGTGCAGCGGAGCACGGGCGGTTCGCAGCCTCAACAGTACGACCTCAGCGGCAAGTCCGGCCATCAGGGACGTCACGATTCAGTCGGGCGGTTCTGAAAACGGACACGGGAGAACCAGCGATGCTTCTGTCGAACGCATGGAAGAACAGACGGCAGCTCCTCGGAAACCGATCGCGTCGGGCGGCATCGGCCTCGCGACGTCCGCAGAACGCGGCGATCAGGCCCGCTGCTGAGTCGCTTGAAGTCAGAACGATGCTGACGACCTCGTCGCTCTTCGCGGACGGCGAATTGAGCATCATCATCGACGAGGGTGACGACAGCGTGGCGGTGCAGACGGACCCGTTGAATCCGGCCTTTGTTCAGGTGCTGGTCAACGGCCAGGCTGACCGGACACTTCCGCCAATTCCGGCGACGTCAGTCGCGCGGATTTCGATCATCGGCAGCGACTCGCAGAATCTGATCGACCTGTCCGGAGTGAGTGCGACGACCTTTGCGTACATCGATCCAGTGACCGGTGACCCGCTGCAGATCACGGTCGACGCTGGAAACGGCGATGACACGCTGATTGGGTCCGACGGCCTGCAGGACACGCTGGTCGGTGGGCACGGCAACGACATCATCGGTCCGAGCACTGGTGTGGCTGGCCTGGTCATGATGGGCGGCGACGGGGCCGACACGATTACGGGCGGTCTCGCGGACGACACGATCGACGGCGGTGATGGCAATGACCTGATCGACGGAGACCTCGGGAACGATTCCATTCTTGCAGGCGACGGCCATGACTCAGTGCTCGGAAACGAGGGAGACGACACGGTCCGAGGTGGGACGGGCAACGATACGATCGACGGGGGACTCGGGAACGATTCGCTGGTTGGCGATGACGGAAACGATCTGCTGCTCGGCGACGATGGTGATGACACTCTGGAAGGCGGGCTGCTCAATGACACGCTTGTTGGCGGGTTTGGAGCGGACTCCCTGCGTGGCGGAGCCCATCGCGACAGCATCGATGGCGGGTTTGGAAATGACACGATCAACGGTGGCAGCAGTCACGACTCAATTCTCGGGGGCGGCGGCCGCGATCTGATCGTTGGTGCTGCCGGCAATGACTCAATTCAGGGAGGGCCGAACGAGGACACGATCTTTGGCGGGGCTGGCGACGATCTGATCGAGGGCAACGCCGAGAATGATGTCATTCGTGGTCAGGGAGGCGACGACACGCTCGATGGTGGCGAGGGCTTCGACGATCTCGACGGAGACGGTGGCCGGGATGACGTGTTTGCCGGCGGGGCGACAGAGTTCATCGAACCGGAACTCTCGGTGAATGACGTCTTCATTGTCGAGCAGGGCACGTTCGTGCCGGGCGGCAGCGCATTCTCGTTCCAGGCTGCACAGTTCGTTGGTGCAGGCGACTTTGATGGGGATGGTGTTCTTGACCTGGCCACGACGAATGGCAATCCGGCGTTCGGCGCTACGGACCAGGTGAGCGTGATGCTCGGAAACGGGAGTGGTGGCTTTAACTTCCCAATTGTTCTCACAGCAGCGGGGGGGGCGAGTTCGATCGCGACGGGCGACTTCAACGGAGACGGACTGGATGACATCGCCGTGGCGAATGTTGCAGGCAATAACGTCTCGGTGCTGCTGTCGACGGGTGGGGGCACGTTTGCCAACGCGGCGAATACAGGAGTCGGGAACAATCCCGTTGCGATCAAGGCCGACGATGTTGATGGTGACGGCGATACCGATCTTGTTGTGACGGCCCAGGGCGGCGACCGGGTTGACGTGCTGACGAATAACGGCGCCGGGGCATTCACTGGGGCGAACTTCCCGACAGGCGGGGTCAGTCCCCAGGGCGTCGCGACCGGCGACTTTGATGGCGATGGTGACATCGACATTGCTGTGACGCACGCCGGGGACATCACGATTCTGACGCGGACAGCCGCGAACCCCTACACGACGATGATTGTGACGGCACTGCCTTCCGGATCTTCGGCGGGCAGGCTGCAGGCCGGGGACTTCAATGGTGACGGAGTTACCGACCTCGCGATTGCCGATTCCGTGACAACAATCGCGACGAGCGATGGTGCAGGCAGTTTCACGTTT
>JAPOLP010000596.1 GCA_029977045.1 Planctomycetota bacterium | reverse complement strand
CGGCAAAGAGTCGTCGTGGCTTCTTGCCTGCTGACTTCGACATCAGCGGATCAACCAGCTCCAGCGTGTACCGCAGTCGCTTCGCCTCGATTCGCGACTCGTGCAGAACCAGCGGATCGTGAGATGACGTGTCCGCCTGCGTGAAGAATCGAGTGACAGCCTCGCGCAGCAGCCGCGCATTGAAGCTCGCGAGCGACGGCTCACTGTCCGAGCCGCGCCATTTCACGCGTTTGAGAACTCCCTTGATCGCCTTTGCCAGCCCGGCCTGCTCAGCAGCGACGCACGCCTTCGTCACGGCGTGCTGTTCAGAAGACCGACGGGACTGCAGCATCTTCACGACGCGCCGCAGCCTATTCGAGTCCTGAGCCTCAGCCTCGTTGCCGAGCCGAATCGCCATCACGTCAAGGTCGCGCGCTTCACCGAGTGCCTTCCGCAGCCGACGCAGTTCGGTCCTGAGCACTTTCGACCGGCGCCTCGGCAGCAGAGGCTCGAAGGCGTCGAGTGCCGCGGCACTGCGTCGAGCCGCCACTCGCAACTGATGAACGAACTCAACATTCTCGTCAGCGTGCCCAGCGACCAGTGGCAGGTAATAGAGAACACCGTCAAATCGCTGCTGAAGAATCTCGCAGGCAGCGTCACGCAGGGACGTGTCCACAGACAGCGGCCTGAGACGCTTTGCTGGTCGAGAGAGTTGCGGACGCTCGGACATGGGGCGAGTTCAGACTGATGACCGACGAAGGGGCTCGTGCCGGTTTCCCTTATCAGTGACTCCATTCCACAGGGCATCGTAGCGTCGCCCGGTGAGGGCGTCTGTTAATTCCGCTCCAATCGCTACAGAACGACAGACGGCGAAAACGACCGGCTCCGATTTGACCGTTGCCGTCCGAACTTCCCGCGCCGCCAGTGTCACAGCGCAGAATCTCAGCAGTCGCCGCAGTCCGCGCTCACGAACTCGCACTGATTCGGCGAATCCATCAGTTGGAGTATCGGCTTCAGCGTGGACGTCAACCGACAGAAGGAGTTTCTTGAACGCATGGCCCGCAAGAAGAAAGCCGCTGCTCGCAAATCGAAATCGGCTTCGAGCAAGTCGCCGTCTTTTGTTGAACGCGCGCTGAAGGCGACGTTCCGGCCTGGCGTGCTGCTGCCGATCGCGCTGCTCGGAGCAGCCATCGTCCTCGCCCCAGTTGTCCCACGGCTGCTGCCCGATCTTTCGCAGCGGGACGAGTACCGGATGCAGGCATCCAGGATCGAGTTCCCCGCACCGCCGCGCTGGATTCCCGAGAACCTGCTCGATCAGGTCATCGAACGCGGCAAACTGCCGGAAGAACTGTCCGTCCTTGATGAGTCACTGGCTGGCAAAGTCGGTAAGGCGTTCGAGGAGCATCCCTGGGTGACGAAGCCGGTGAAGGTCCGCGTCTCCGTGCCGGCTCGCGTCGAAGTCGAGTTCGAATACCGCAAGCCGGTCGCGATGGTCGAAGTCAGTGATGGCTTCTACCCGGTTGACGATCAGGGCGTTCTGCTGCCGCCGCGCGACTTCCCGCCGTCCGAACTGACTCGCTATCCGAAGATTGTCGGCCTGCGTTCGACGCCGCTGGGCGGAATCGGCTCGACCTGGGGAGACGCGCGAGTCATCGGGGCCGCTCAGATCGCCGTCATCCTGCTGCCGTACTGGAGCGAGTGGAAGCTCGACAGCATCGAGGTCCCGGCCCGCTCCGAGGCGAAGCAGAAGTACGAGGACCTGGAATTTGTTGTCAACGCACAGGGCGGATCGAAAATCATCTGGGGTCGTCCGCCGGGACATCAGCACCCGCTGGAGATCACCGCGGATCAGAAGATCGGCAAGCTGAAGACGTACCTCTCTGCGTGCGAATCGTTCGACGGCGACTGGGAAATCAACATCAACACGCTGATGGAAGTCCGCCGGACACCGCTGTCAAAGGTCGATGCTCGTGCCAACCGCTCGGCCGCACAGAAGCCGCAGGCCGCCCGCCGACGCCGCACGACTGAGGGTTAATCAGAGCGTTGACGGCGGAACTTCTGCCGTCGAACTACTGTTAGCTGTTCTCTGCTCCCTGTTCGCTCTCCCCGAGCGTTGTGCCAACGCTGCCAGGTCCGGATACTCCCTGCCGACAGGCCCGCCGCGAACACTTAACCGCACTGAACAATGACTGAAACGACTGGTAAGCGAGCACTCATCACAGGGATTTCGGGACAGGACGGCTGGTACCTGACCGAGCTGCTGCAGAGTAAGGGTTACGAAGTCCACGGAATCCTGCCGAGCCGCGCGCCTGGCATCGGCGAGGCTGGAGCGCGGCTCTACTACGCCGACCTGGCCGACGGCACGACACTCGACCGCGTGTTTGAGCAGGCTCAGCCCGACGAGGTCTACAACCTCGCCGCACAGAGCCACGTCCGCCTTTCATTCGACCTGCCGATTTACACCGCCGACGTCACCGGCGTTGGTGCACTGCGGGTTCTCGAAGCCACCCGCCAGTTTCAGGACCGCGCCGGTAAGCAGGTGAAGTTCTACCAGGCATCGTCCAGCGAGATGTTCGGCAAGGTTGTCGAGACGCCGCAGTCGGAAACGACACCCTTTCATCCCCGCAGCCCGTACGCCTGCGCGAAGGTCTACGCGTTCTGGCAGACGGTCAATTACCGCGAGTCGTATGGCATGTTCGCCGTCAACGGGATTCTGTTTAACCACGAATCGCCACGCCGCGGTGAAGCGTTCGTCACGCGAAAGATCACAAAGGCCGCCGCGCGGATTAAGCTCGGTCTGCAGAAGAAACTCGAACTGGGCAACATCGACGCCCGCCGCGACTGGGGTTTTGCCGGCGACTACGTCGACGCGATGTGGCGGATGCTGCAGCACGACGAACCGGATGATTTCGTTGTTGCGACCGGCGAAACGAACTCCGTCCGCGACTGCCTCGACGCCGCGTTCTCGCATCTCGATCTCGACTGGGAGAAGTTTGTCGAAACCGACACCTCGCTGTACCGTCCGGCCGAAGTCGACCTGCTGCGTGGAGACCCGTCGAAGGCCCGTGAGAAGCTCGGCTGGGAACCGAAGGTCAGCTTTGCCGAGCTGATCCGGATGATGGTCGATCACGACCTGACACTCGCACGGCGAGAACTCCGACTGCAGGACATGGACGTTCCGGAATGACCCGGCCAACGGTCGCTGGTGGAGACCCAACGATTGCCGGAAGCGGCCCCCAGGCGATCTTCGTTTCCGAATACGTCTGCAGCGGAGCGTGGCCAGACGACAACCTCGACAACTCGCTGGCCATCGAAGGCCGCACGATGCTGCTGGCCCTGCTCCGCGACCTGCTACGTTCCGACGGCGGCTTCTTCAAAGCAAACCTGCAGGAAGCCGGAACACGCAACGCTGAACACAAACACCGAGTAGCTTCGTCGCTGCCACTTATTCCGCATTCCACACTCCGCACTCCGCACTCCGCATTCGTCCGCACCACCTGGGACGATCGTCTCGGCGACTTCCCCTGGTCCGAGTTCGACAGCGATGCCCGCGACCGACTGACCGTCCTGCCCGTTGCCCGTTCAGCCGGAGCGTCGCCAGAAGCAGAACTCGGCCTGTTCCGCCGCGAAGTCGCAGTCGCCGATGCCGTCTTCGTGATCGCTCCCGAGTTTTTCGGCATCCTCGAATCAAGAACGCGCGACGTCGAACGCCTCGCCCCTGGCCGTCTGATCGGCTGCTCGTCCGATGCCGTCCGCCTATGCGCCGACAAGCTCGCTCTCGCCGAGTTCCTGCCAACCATCGGCGTTCCGACCATTGAAACCCACCCGTTCGATCCCGAACAGCCATCCGTCGACTGGCCGCTTCCGATCGTCATCAAACCCCGCGACGGAGCCGGTTCGACGCTCACTTTCCGAGTCGACTCTGACGAGCAACTCGCGAACGTTGCCTCACAACTGCGAACGGACGACGGAGGTTTCACCTTCGTGCAACAGCCCTTCGTCCCCGGCACAGCTCAGTCGGGAGCCTCGCTGATTTCCGGTAACCCCGCCAACCAGACGATCACAGTTCTGCCCACTGCCGAGCAACGACTGACCGACGACGGACGGCTCCACTTCTGCGGGATCAGCATTCCCGGAGCCGTTACTGAGCACGAGCGTCAGGCCGCGGAACAACTGATCCGCCGCTGCTGCGAGTCAATTGCCGGTCTGAACGGCTACGTCGGATTCGACCTGATCTCAGCTTCAGACGGCGTTCACCTCGTTGAGATCAACCCACGACTGACGACGTCCTGGGCCGACCGCTGAAGCACGGTCAGGCTCACGACTCGACGATGTGCTCGTGATCGCGGATGTGGTCTTCGCAGTAGCACGAATTGCCGGCGCACTGGCTGCAGTAGCGGAAGTCGAGTTTCGGGTCGGACAGGTCTGTGCGTCCGCAGGCGGCGCATTCGTGAAACGCCTGCGGGGAACTGGGCACCATTCGCTTTGCCTGCTCGTGCATCCGCCGTCGTCCGG
>JAPOLP010001039.1 GCA_029977045.1 Planctomycetota bacterium | reverse complement strand
TTTCCCAGCCGGTCATCTCGCGGCGAATGGCAAGGTAACCGGGCTCGCGGAGAATCCGGTTGATGTGAACGTGGCGGTTGCAATCCGTGATCGCGTACTCGGACAGGACGACGATTTCGGCTCCCTGCTTGCGAGCAGCCGCGATGACTTTACCGGCTTCGGCGTCGACTTCGCGGATGTCCTGTCGGCAGCGAGGATCACTCGGGCCGAACCGTTGCAGGTTGTAGTCCAGGTGCGGAAGGTAGACCAAAGTCAGCGATGGCGACTCGCGCTCGATCATCAGTGCCGACGCATCGGCGATCCAGGCTGAGCTGCTGATGTCCGTCCCCGGCCCCCAGAACTTCAGCAACGGAAAGACTCCCAGCCGCTCCTGCAGTTCATCTTTGAGTTCCGCCGGCTGGCTGTACGAGTCGAACAGCTTGCGGCCATCGGCGGGGTAGCTCGGACGAGGCGTCACCGACCAGTTGACGTCGGCGTACATGTTGTACCACCAGAACATCTTCGCGACGGTGTAGTTCGGATCGCGCTGGCGAGCGACATCGTAAATCCGCTCGCCATACACCAGCCGATTCGACTGACGCCACAGCCAGACTTCGGACAGGTCCCGGAAGTACCAGCCGTTTCCAACGATGCCGTGCTCGCGCGGCAGCAGCCCGGTCAGAATCGTCGACTGCGCCGAGCACGTCACCGCCGGAAGCACAGTCCCCATCGGTCGCGAGAAACCCTCTGCCGCCACCGACGAAATGTGCGGCGTGTCCGGCCCGAGCATCTCGTGCGAGAGTCCAACGACGTTGATGACAACCAGCGGACGAGTCATGGATTCTTTCGATGTAGCTACCGTCGCCAGACGGTGGACCTCAGCAGCCCCACGCTCTGGCGAGCGTAGCTACGGGCCTTTCCTCGGTCGAAGCAGGTGAGAAACGGAATGTCAGTCGATCGTCAGTGAGGCCGTTGCGATCTTACCGTCGAACTTGAACGGAGCGTCGTACTCGCCGACCGCTCCTGTCTTGTCGGAGCCGACCTGCAGGCCGTCGAGAGGCTGCGACTTCATCGCTCCAGCCGTCCCGCGGGCAACGACCTTGACATCGACGGTCAGGGCGACTTCGCCGAACTTCGACAGCGACGCTTCAAACACGGATGCGTTATCGGCGACATCCGCCTCAGACGAGACGACCGACAGTTTGCTGCCGACTCGCGTTGCGAAGTGCAGTCGAGCGTCTTTCAGGTACAGCGTAAAGCCGTGAGCTGTTCCGCCCTGGGCGATGAGCACGCCCTGAGTTCCTGACTTTTTGACCTCTATGCGAACGCTGAAACCTCGCCCTTCGATGTACGGGCCATCGTACTGGGAGAGGTCCGCGTTCGGCTTCAGGTCGAACTGCTTCTGCTTGCGGTTGAAGTTCTTATCGCTCTTCTTCCCTCGCCACGCTCCCAGCGGCAGCACGTTCGCTCGTTCGGCGTACGCGTCCCACTTCGCGGCAAGCTGCTTTGCGAGGTCCGGCATTTTTGCCGACAGGTCGTGCATCTCCGTCCGGTCGGCTTCCATGTCGTAGAGTTCCCAAGGCTGGTTTTCCTTCGCGACGAGCTTCCACTTGCCATCGCGAATCGCGCGGTTGGCTTCGTGTTCCCAGAAGATCGGCTGCGGGCGTTCGAGCGACTTGCCGCTGAAGGCCGGGACCAGAGGCACGCCTTCGAGCGGTTTGATCGCGTTGCCATCGACTGTTTCCGGATAGTCGGCCTGGGCGAGTGCGACACAGGTCGCCGCGATGTCGATCAGGTGGCCTGGCTGGTGTTCGAGTTCTCCTCGCCGTTTGATCCCCGCCGGCCAGTGAGCGATCAGCGGCGTCGAGATGCCGCCTTCGTGGACGTAGTGCTTGTACTCGCGGAACGGCGTGTTCGAGACGTTCGCCCAGTTGATGCCGTACGCGATGTATGTGTCCTCGGGGCCGGGCATGATGCCGGGGCCGTTGAGCGTCGGCACGCCAGCTCGGTTCTGCTTCGGGATCACGTCAAGTCGAATTGCGTCGGCGGCGATCTGCGGCAGCGACGCGGCAACCGGTCGCTGGTAATCGCCGTTGCGACCGATCGTTTCCTGGCAACCCCCGTTGTCCTGCATGAACAGGATCAGCGTGTTGTCGAGTTCGCCGGTCTGCCTGAGTGTCTCGACGATGCGACCGATGCCTTGGTCCATGCGGTCGATCATCGCCGCATAGACTTCCATGCAGCGTGCTTCCCAATCTTTCTCCTCAAAGCGAGCCCAGTCGCCAACCAGCGGCGTGACGTCCCAGCTCTCATTGACGAGCCCCAGGTCAACGACGCGTTTTGCACGGCGTTTGCGGATCGCGTCGTAGCCCTCGTCATACTTGCCCTTGTACTTCGCGATGTCTTCCGGCAGAGCGTGCATCGGCCAGTGAGCCGCAGTGTAGGCAACATACATGAAAAACGGCTTGTCGTCGTTCGCCTTGTCGTGCTCGGTCACGAAGCGGATCGCGTGGTCGCTGATCGCGTCGGTGTAGTAATAGGTTTCCGGCTGGTACTCGGAATCCGTGAACGG
>JAPOLP010001178.1 GCA_029977045.1 Planctomycetota bacterium | reverse complement strand
TTCGCTGTTTACCGGCAAGGACTTCTCCGGCTGGAAAGTTCCCGAGGGTGACAACGGGCACTGGAAGATCATCGACGGCGTCATTGATTACGACGCGAGCAGCGAAGCACCAGACGACAAGAACCTGTGGTCCGCAAAGGAGTACGGTGACTTCGTCCTGAAGGTCGACTGGAGAATCAAAGAGACACCCTACCTGAATCCTCGCGTGCCGATCATCAAGCCGGACGGCACTCACAAGAAGGACGTCGACGGCAACGAGATCAAGACGACCGTTCCGGACTCCGACTCGGGCATCTTTCTTCGCGGCCAGGGTAAGTCGCAAATCAACATCTGGTGCTGGCCGATCGGCTCGGGCGAGGTTTACGGCTACCGGATGGACAAGCAGATGCCGCCGGAAGTCCGAGCCGGCGTGACGCCAAAGATCAACGCTGACAACGACCTCGGAGAATGGAACACGTTCGAGATTACCATGAAGGGCGACCGACTGACCGTCGTGCTCAACGGAACAACGGTCATCGAAAACGCTCAGCTCCCCGGCATCCCCGAACGAGGCCCCATCGCCCTGCAGCACCACGGCGGCAAACGAGACGGCGAATGGTCCAGCCCGCCAGCACTCGTCCAGTTTCGCAACATCTCGATCCGGGAATTGAACTGAGCCCGTCGACTTTCCGGTGACCGGGACGGCTGCAGCTTCTCACGGCAGACCGAACAGCAGGTGAGAAGGCAACAAAGTCATGCAGACGCCAGGCGGACACTTCAAACCTGACGGATCGCAGGCTGCGTTGCTGGAACAGCGTCAGGAACAGCTTCGCCAGGCAACGAGTCCGCTGCCGGGCAGCGTGCCTTACGACAACTTTCGACCGATCAACGTCCCTGGACGGTTCGCCGGTTCGACGTTGATCGATTTTCTGTCGGCCCGTTTTCCAAACACGTCGCGTGAAAAGTGGCTCGATCTGATCGCCGCTGGGCGAATTGTTCCTCACCGTTCTGACGCGGCAGGCAGTGGTCGACATAGCGTCTGGGAGCTGGGCGCAAACCGAGTTTCTCCCGATCAGGTTGTGCGTGACGGTGATCGCTTCGACCGTCTAACACCGCAGTACGTTGAGCCGGGCGTCAACGCCGATATCCAGATCCTTTACGAGGACGATTCAATCGTCGTCGTCAACAAGCCAGCTCCTCTACCGATGCACGCGTGCGGGAGATTCGAGCGGAATACGCTGCAGGCAATTCTCGACAGCGTCTACGCACCGCAGCGGTTGCGAGCGGCTCACCGGCTCGACGCCGCGACATCCGGTGTCGTCCTCCATTCACGATCGCAGGCAGTCGCTCGCAAAGCGCAGCCGCAGTTTGAACAGCGCCGTGTCGAGAAAATCTACGTTGCGAGGGTCGCTGGCCATCCGGCTGAAGACGACTTCAAATGCACCGAGCCAATCGCGGCGGCCACTCAGCCAGGCGGGCTCAGAAACACTGACCGAGACGGCCTGCCAGCCGAAACTCGCTTTCGAGTCTTGCGTCGAACCGCAGACGGCACATCGCTCATCGAGGCGAAGCCAATCACCGGGCGCACGAATCAAATCCGTATCCACCTGTGGTCACTCGGCCTGCCGATCTGCGGCGATTCGTACTACCTGCCTGATTACCGACTCGGCAGCAACGACGTTCCAGACGTCGAAACGGACCCACTCTGCCTGCACGCCTGGTCGCTGACCTTTGAGCATCCCGAAACCGGTGCCATGGTCACGT
>JAPOLP010001152.1 GCA_029977045.1 Planctomycetota bacterium | reverse complement strand
GTATCTGATCGTTCGGTCTTTGAATAATCCCTCGACTTCGCCAACCCGTTTACGAGCGCCGCGGCTGATCAACTGAGTTCGTACTTCGTCCTCGATCAGCCGCCGTGCGCCACCGAGTTCCCGCAGGCTGTTGAAATAGCCGAGCAGAGTCATGTAAGCATCTGCCGGATTGCTGTCCGCCTTTTTTCCTCCAGCGGCTTCATAAGCCTTCTGTCCGGCCCCCAGCAGCGCCAGATAGACCCGCAACATGATGACCTTCGGGCTGCGTCCCTGAGCAGCCACCCCGACGTACTGCCGAGCGTTGCTCTCCTTCCGCGTGTGCGTCCGGGCAAAGAATGAATTGCGGATATCCGGTCCTGGAGGCGGAAAGACATCGACATCGCGCCGGTTGAACAAAGCGCGAATCTGACTCTGTGCCCGTCGGACGGTTGCCGTGGACGCGATGATCTTGGGGTGAACGATGTGGCCTCCGACTTCGGTTGCGGCCAGTTCGTCGAGAGCGGACTCGTACAG
This sequence comes from Planctomycetota bacterium, assembly GCA_029977045.1. Lineage (GTDB taxonomy): Bacteria > Planctomycetota > Planctomycetia > Planctomycetales > Planctomycetaceae > JAPOLP01. Next base: position 1,429 of record JAPOLP010001152.1, on the reverse strand, counting down.
GCCGACCATCGTTCCCAGCGGGCCGGAAATCAGATGCAGTTCGTCCTGAATCACCAGATCCATTGGTGGCAGGCGGTCGACTGGCAAAGGCCGACCTGCGGTCGGATCACAGGGTCCGTAGAAACCCTCGGTGTCGGCTCGATCGACACGTCCAAAGAACCCGCCAACCTCACCCGTCCACGGCATGGCCGCGAACTTATCGACAGTCGCAATCAGAAAGCACGGCAAACGCCGATAGATGGGTTCATCAACAGAGAGAATAGGCAGGCTTTGGCCGCGAGAGAACTCACAGCGGCGATTGGCACACGTCACTCGCAGATCGGTCGGGTCGTCGGCGTTAGGCACCAGTCGGAACGATGTCGCTTTGAATTTCTCACCGCACCAAGGGCATTCTTCCAAGGGAATCGGCGAAGGTCGGCTTGTGTCATTCTGAAAGTCTCGTGTCTTTTTTCTGGCTGAGTTCTTGTCGGTGTCTCCCTTGCGCCCCATGCGGTTGGGGGTTGCCGCCATCCCAACCCACAAACCAATCTCAAACGGCCACTCGCCGAGTTTTTCTACGTCCTTCTGCCGTTCCAGTTCCAAAGCGCAGATCAACGCGGCGGCACGGCCAAGCTGGTCCAGAGTCAGCAGTCGCAGCGTGTAGCGCATCAGGACGCTCAAGCCGGCTGACGTCAGTCCCGGATTCCGCAGCCGCCTGAGCACCAGCGTGAACGCAGCAAGTCCCAGATACGCTTCGGTCTTGCCGCCGCCCGTTGGAAAGAACAGCAGGTCCACCAGCTCACGGTCGTGGCTGGTCGGCTCAGCGATTCCTTTCAGGTTCATCAGAATGAAGGCCAGCTGGAACGAGCGCCACTTCGGTGTGATTTCTTCCGGTAGTTTTCCATGCTGTAACGCCAGACGTCGACGTCCCTGAGCCGCCATCGCCTTGTTGGCGATGCGAAATGCTTCTAGGCACAGCGGATCAGCCAGTAGCGTGATCCCGGCCTGAATCCGATCCGCGGCGATTCCGGCCCGGTGGAGCAGTTCTTCGGCAGTTTCGCGACGATGCTCAGAAAGCCCGTCCAGAGCATCCTGCTGCTTCTCAAGCCACGACTTGTACTGGCTGACGAAGGCTCCCAGTTGCTGCTGAGCGTCATCGCCGTCCCGCAGCAGGGCGAGCGACTCCATCTCCAGAGTGACTCCCGGAATCGACTCAGGAGCGACCTTCTCAACCTCGGCGGTCGGCAGCCAACTGGTTTTCACTGTCCGGCACTGTCGGTACTCAATGATCGACTCGGTGGCCACGCTGTGACCCACGGCGAACTCGAAGGCTTCCTGATATTGCAGATCAGCGACGCGTTCGTCCCAGTCGTCGCTCTCCAGACTTCGGAGGTTCGGTCGAGCCACAAACGACTCGTCGCTGCTGAGTTGCAGTTCGACCTGAAAGATG
>JAPOLP010000456.1 GCA_029977045.1 Planctomycetota bacterium | reverse complement strand
TTCTCTCTCCGAGGCAGCCTCGCCGGCCCGCAGGTCCCCCGCCAGTTGATCGCGGACGAATTCGTCAAAGGGCAGCTCACGGTTGAAGGCGTCGATCACCCAGTCGCGATAGAGGTGCATCTGCGGAATCGGGTAATCAGAGTTGTCGCCCGCCGTGTCGGCATAGCGGACGACATCAAGCCAGTGCCGGCCCCAGCGTTCTCCATATCGTGGCGAAGCGAGCAGCCTGTCGATGAGGCTGCGAAACGCCGCGTCGGCATTCTGCTCAGATTCAGAGAGGAAGGCTGCAACGTCCTCCGGCGTCGGCGGCAGGCCCGTCAGATCGTACGTTGCGCGTCGGATCAGAGTTCGCGCGTCGGCATCGGCAGCAGGAACGAGGTTGCGGTCTTCCAGCTTCGCGAGCACAAAGTGATCGATCTCGGAACGCGGCCAGTCACTGTGCTTCACTTCCGGCACCGGCGGATCGGTAACCGGCTTCAATGACCAGAACTGCCGAGCTGCGGCGATGTCGATTTGCTTGCCCAAGTGCCTGGTCGCTGCCGAACGAGGATCGGGTGCTCCGATCTTCACCCAGTGTTCGAGGTCCGCGATTTCGGTAGCGGACAGCTTCTCGTCGGGGGGCATCTGCATATCGGCATTCGCGTAACGCACCGCCTCGATCAGCAGGCTTCGGTCCGGATCACCCGGAATAATCGCCGGTCCGTTCGCGCCGCCGCGCCGCAGCGTGGCTCGGGAATCAACGAGCAGATCACCCTGCAAATCCTGCGACTCAGCGCTGTGGCACTCGAAGCACTTCGCGATCAGCAGCGGTCGAATGCGTTTCTCGAAGAACGCCAGGTCTTCATCGCTGATCGGCTGGCTGATGCCGTCATAGCGGCCACGCCAGAGTTCGATGCCGGAGAAGTTCGCCGCGCCGCCAGCACTGGTCAGCACGATCCGGCCATCCTGTGGCGACACGTACCACGGCCCGAGTTTTTCCCAATGGCCGGTCGCTCCACTGTTGTACCTGGCAACCGTCTCGCGGCCATTGACAGCGATCGAATACGTCTCAGCGTTGTTGTCTTCCCACACATACAGAAACAGCGAGTAGGCACCACCTGGAATCTCCGTCAGCTCGACACGATTCCCGCCCCAGCGGCTACTGCGAATCATCTTCGCGCGATCTGCGTCCGTCGGCGTAACCAGCGTGACAGCCTGATTCTCGAATGCCTTGTCCCGGCAGACGTATCGCTTCGCCTCCTGGCCGTCCCACGGATTGCCATCGATCGTCACGGCGGGGCCGTTCAGATTAAGGCCGCGAAAGAATGACGGTACCGGGTCGGCAGCCTGAGCCGACATCGTCAGAAACAGGACGACGCACCCGCAGACGAGATCAGCGGCGCGGCGATAACAACAACTGCTTGCCACAGTTCAGGTGCTCCTCTAACGACGCGACGGCACGCGAAGCATCACCGTCGAGGACGGCCTGCGCGATCTCGGAATGTTCCTGATAGCTCGACTGCAACCGCTCGTGCTTGTTCTCAAACACGCGCACGACGACGCGGTGCATCTTTTCCCGCAACTGCATCATCACGCGGACGATTTCGCGGTTGCCCAGGAACTCGCAGAACGACGTGTGAAACTCGGAGTCCAGTTGAGCCGCGCCGGCGAGATCTCCGGTCTTCGCAGCTTTGGCCTGCTCCTTCAGGTTCTTCCGTACTTGAGCGGTCTGCTCGCTGTTGAGTCGGCCCGCTATAGACCGCAGCACGAATGACTCCAACGCGAGCCGAATCTCGAACTGATCGGCGATTTCGTGGATCGACACGTCGCGAACCACGATGCCCTGCTGCGGAGAGACCGCGACGAACCCTTCCACCTCAAGCCGCTCGAGCGCCGACTTGACCGGCGTCTTGCTCATTCCGAGCCGGCTCGCCAGCTGCCGCTCCGAGAGAAACTCACCCGGCAGATACTCGTCCCGCTGAATGTACCCTTTGATTTCCGAGTACGCCCGCTCTTTGAGCAGCCCTTTGTCGGTCACAGCAGCGGTCATCAACAAACTCCAGCCCGGAATCAGGAAGGCCTTCGGACGTAAAACGCAATCTAGCTGAGATCTCAGATGGATCGCAATCAAGGATTGCGTCGAGCGGGCAAACGGCAGCGCAAACCAGGCGCACGCGACTCATCAGTTACCACGGCGACTCGCGGGCGACCAGTTGCAGAGATGGCCGACCACTGTCGCCTGGGGCCTCGGATCAAACGACGCTCAGCTAGGCGATGATCTCGTTGACAACTCGACCGGCGATGTCGGTCAGGCGGAAGTCGCGACCGGCGTAGCGGTAGGTCAGGCGTTCGTGGTCCAGGCCCAGCAGGTGCAGCATGGTCGCGTGTAGGTCGTGCATGTGGACTTTGTCGTGCAACGCGAAATAGCCGTACTCGTCGGTCGCTCCGTGAGTGAACCCCGGCTTGACGCCGCCGCCAGCCAGCCAGGTCGTGAAGCCCTGCGGGTTGTGGTCGCGACCGTCTGAACCCTGAGCAATCGGTGTCCGACCAAACTCGCCGCTCCAGACGACCAGCGTGTCTTCGAGCATTCCTCGCTGCTTCAAGTCAGCCAGCAGAGCCGCAATCGGCTGATCGACGATGCCGCAGTTCTTCTCATGCCCAGCCTTCAGGTTGCTGTGCTGGTCCCACGAGTTCTGCTTTGCGGACACCTGAATGTACCGGACACCGGCTTCGGCGAAGCGGCGAGCCATCAGGCAGCAGCGACCGAAGCTGTCAGTCGGTTCGCTGCCGATGCCGTATGCTTTTTGAGTCGCTTCGGACTCGCCAACGACGTCCATGACCGACGGCACGGCGGACTGCATTCGGAAAGCCAGTTCGTAAGACTGGATCATGCCTTCGATAACCTGATCCTGCTGCAGGCGATCAAGGTGTCGGCGGTTCATCGCCTGCAGCAGATCAAGCTGCCGGCGCTGTTCGTCGAGTGTCTGGCCCTGGCGGTCGAGGAACGCGATCTTCGCGTCGTTGACCGGCTGCAGTGAGTTGCCGATCGTCGTCGCCTGGTGAATTGCCGGTAGAAACGCGGTGCCATAGTTGCGTGGTCCACCGTGGCCTTTTGGTGGGGTGATCGAAATGAACGAGGGCAGGTCACGGTTCTCGGTACCGAGTCCGTACGAAACCCAGGCTCCGACAGACGGCCAGACCAGACGGTCGGTGCCGGTGTGCAACATGCAGACGGCCTGCCCGTGGGACTGGCCTTTGCTGTGCATCGAGTTGATGACGCACAGGTCGTCGGCGTGTTTCGCGACGTGCGGGAACAGCTCAGAAATCCAGCGGCCACTCTCACCGTGCTGCGCGAACTTCCACGGAGACTTCATCACGCGCAGGTTGTCTTCGGTCGACTTCTCAACATTGTCCGCCGCCTTGAACGGCAGCTTCTGGCCATCTTCCTTCTCCAGCCGAGGCTTATAATCGAACGTGTCGACCTGGCTTGGTCCTCCGTGCATAAACAGGAAGATAACGCGTTTAGCTCGCGGCACGTGATGCGGCTGTTTCGGCGCGAGAGGCCCTTCAGCGGGTTGCGTCGGCGAGCCTTCTGCGGCGACCGCCGCCTGAGCCAGCGACGAAAAGGCGAGCCAGCCAAACCCGCAGCCAGCCGACTGCAGCATCGCTCGACGATCAAAGGGGATGGACATCGGTTCGTATTCCTGTTGTGGCCCGGCACCGCCCGCTTCGGCGACCGCTGGGTTTCCGTCTGTTTTCAGTTGAGCAATCGAAACTCGCTGGACGCAAAGATCGAGTGGATCAGTTGCTTCCAACCTGTGGCTGTCTTTGATGAATCTGCCTCTGAGTTTCGGTCAGCCGGTGACGGCGACGTTGCCGCGACGAATTCCGTAGCCAAAGCAACCTCCTCGGGAGTCGCCGACCGGCCAAGCATCCGCAGGTAGCTCCAGTTGGCTCGTTCTTCTGGAGATGCTTCCGGCAGAGTTTTCAGAAGTTCCTCGGCCAGCGTTTCCGCACAACCCGCGACGAACGGACTGTTGAGCATCAGCAGTGCCTGAGCCGGAACGTTGGTGACCGCTCGCTTGCCAGTGACCATGTCGGGGTCGGCGAAGTCGAAGACTGTCAGCATCGCCGGCAGGTCGTTGCGGACGATCGGCAGGTACAGACTGCGGCGGTCGGTCGCGCCGTCTCGTTTGTCGTACGTGGCACCCGGAGAGTTATTAACGGCTTGCTCGTTGAAGTCGGTGACGGATGACCCGCCGCCTTCCAGACTCAATCGGTCGCTGACGGCGAGCATCGCGTCGCGAATCTCCTCGGCGGTCAGACGGCGGCGGTTCTGTCGCCACCAGAACTGGTTCTCGGGATCGGCGTTAGCGTTCGTTTCGTCTAGCGCCGTGCTCAGGCCATAAGTCCGAGTCAGGCAGATGCGGCGAACAAGCTGCTTGATCGACCAGCCGCTTTCGACGAAGTCGACGGCCAGCGTGTCGAGCAGCTCTGGATGCGTTGGCGTGTCACCGAGAGTTCCGAAGTTGTCGACCGATCGAACGATGCCCTCACCCATCAGGTGCGCCCAGACGCGATTGACGATGACTCGCGCGATCAGCGGGTTGCGGGCGTCGGTCAGCCAGTGAGCCAGCTCGGCCCGGCCACTTTTCGTCGGGTCCGGTTCCGGCTGGCTATCGAAACTGGCGAGCGACAGGAATCCTCGCTGCACGACATCGCCGTGCTGATCGGGAAGGCCGCGAACCCGGAACGTTGTGTCGCCGACTTTTTCGCGATCGCGAGCGGCCATGACCATCGGCTGTTTTGGTGCAGAGTCGCGGATCTTCTTCTGACGCTCCTCCAGTGTTTTGATCTGCTGGCTGAGTTCCGTGACGCGTTCAGTCGTCGCGCTCGCTGGCTTGCCATCTTTCTGCGGCTGGTCGAGTTCCTTGACCGGAATGAACTGAGCCGCGTCAACGATGACGTAGCCGTCGGTCGACGTGTTGGAGATTCGGACGTAGCCCGCGGTACCCTGTTTGAAGTGATAGCGGCCCAGTGAATGGAACAGGCCGCCGATTTCCGGCAGTTCTTCCTGATTGACGGTCAGCGTTTTTCCGTCATCGGCCGAGTGGACAACGACCGGGACGTTCTTAGCGCGACCACCGCCGCTCGGGTACGAGATGCGAACTTCGTATTCGCCGTCTTCCGGAATCTCCGGTCGAAACGTGACCGACTTGCGACCGCGGTCCTGTCTGTCGTCGTGAATGTAGCCGTCGCCGACGTAGCGCTTCGTGAAGACGGATGCCTTCCACTCGCCGATAAGTTCCGCCTGCGTATCGTCGATGACGATGCCGGGCAGGTCGGCGACTCTTGGAGTCGTGCTTTTTTCAACGTTCTTCAGTTCGTCGCGCAGCTTCTTCAGTTC
>JAPOLP010001138.1 GCA_029977045.1 Planctomycetota bacterium | reverse complement strand
TGCTGCGAAAGGCGTCAGCGACTGGCTTTAACGATGACGATGGTGATGTCGTCCGATGGCCCGGCGTCGCCGGCAAACTCCTGACAGGCTTTCTTCAGGAAGGTGACGATCATCCTCGCGGGCAGATCGCGGTTCTGGCGGACGATATCGAGCAGGCGTTCGAGGCCGAACTGCTCGCCCGTTGGCGAGACGACTTTCTGAGCCCCGTCGGTTGTCAGCAGCAGCAGGTCGCCCGGTCTCAGTCGCTGAGTTTCTCCCGGTGGTATGACCGTTTCCCGGCGCAGGCCGAGCGGCATTCCGGTGCTCGGCAGGACAGTTGTCTGACCGGAACCGTCGATGATGTGAGCCTGCAGTCCAGCGCTACAGTAACGCAGAGCCTTCGTCATCGAGTCGATCTGAACGAGCAGCAGCGTGACGAGAAACTCTTCGTCGCCAATGTCATCAGTGATCAGCGTGTTGGCTTCACTGAGAACTTCCGAAACGTCCTGCGAGCGCCGCGAGAGCACTCGCAGGTAGGCCCGCAGCGACGACATCAGAATGACCGGTGCGAGTCCGCGCCCGCTGCACTCACCGATGGAGATGGTCAGCAGGTCCTCGGCCATGGGAAGGTAGTCGTAATAGTCGCCGCCAGTCGCTTCGGCGGAAATCGACAGCCCGGCAATCTCGTACCCTTCCAGCAGTGGCGAGCCGGGCGGCATCAGGTCCTTCTGAACGCGACCAGCGAGTTCCTGATCCTCGGCGCTTTGCTGGCCAAGCTGCTGATTGAGCAACCCGGGAGCTGATTCGGCAGCGATTGCGTCGCCGGAAACGCTTGAAGTCTGTTGAGCCGTGATCGAAATCGTCGGGACATCTGAGACTGGTTTTACGGCAGGTTCAACCGGGACTGGTTCCACAACTTCGGCGTCACGGAAATCCGCCTCGGCGGCTTCCTGCTCTGCCTTGTGCAGGCGTTCGAGTTCCCGGCCCTGTTCATCGAGCATGAGCTGCAGCGAAGCGACCTCGATTGCCGCCCGCATCGATTGTTCGAGCAGTTGCGGAGCGAGGGATTCCCGATACAGCCACTGTGTGACGCCGTGTGCCTCGCCGAGATCCCGCTGTCGCGAATCATTGCCGCTCGCCAGCAGCAGGAGCGGGATGTGATCCTGCTTCGTCTGTGCAGCGATCGATTTGAGAACGGACTCGGCACAACCGGAGCCGGCGTCAAGCACCACGCAGTCAATGCGCTGGGCAGCGAGCGAGTCTGCAGCAGTCGCGGAACCGGCCGCGTCGATCACGACGGGATCACGAAACGCAGCGTTGAGCATCCAGGCGAGCGCAACTCGAGTCTGATCGCAGTCGCTGATTACCAGCACCGTCAGTGACGATGGACTGGGCATGGAAGTCACCCCCGAATGTGCCTGGCCCGCTCTATTCGGTCGGCGGGAGCGTATGGAAACTCACCGCCATGAAAAAAGGCCACTCGAAACCGAGTGGCCTTTTTGATTCTGATTTACCGCCGCGATTAGCGGGACATGAACGCGACGACCTGGCCAACTTCCACCGGCAGGCTGACATCGTCCAGCGTCGGGGCGACGGTAACCGTCGCCTTCAGCTCGTTCTGATCGAACGACAGCCAGTCTGCGGTTGGAGCAGTGTTGGCTTCGGCCAGTTCCTTGTAGAGCTTCTTCAGGTTCGGGCGGTTCCGGAGAGTGATCACGTCGCCCGGCTTCACCTGAATCGACGGTTTGTCGACAGTCACACCGTTGAGCTGGAAGTGGCGGTGCGTAATCCCCTGGCGGGCCTGCGGACGCGTCGAGCAGAAGCCCGCGCGACGGACGACGTTGTCCAGACGGCACTCGCACATAACGAGCAGGTTTTCCCCGGTGTTACCTGGACGGCGACGAGCAACGCCGAAGAAGCGGCGAAGCTGTTCTTCACGGAATCCGTAATAGAACTTGATCTTCTGCTTCTCAGCCAGAGCGATGCCGTAGTCAGACTGCTTGCGGCGGCGATGAGCCATTCCCGGCGGGTATTCACGAGCTTCAAACGCCTTCTGAGCCCCCGCGTTCTCGAACAC
>JAPOLP010000469.1 GCA_029977045.1 Planctomycetota bacterium | reverse complement strand
GAGATCCGTATCCAGAAGCTCCGTTTTGACCGGTCCCGTCAGGCGGGGATAGGATGCCCGTGGCCACCTGAAGTCTGCTCGCCGGTTCTCCGTGATTCTGCTTCTCAGGATGTTCGATGTCCGCAGATGACGCTTCGCAACCGCACAAAGACCAGAAGAAGGCGGGTCAGCCTGCGCAGTTGATGACTCTCGGGCGGTACGTTATTGACAAGAAGGTCGGTGCCGGCGGAATGGGTGCCGTCTACCGCGCCAGAGACGACCAGCTGAAACGCACCGTCGCACTGAAAGTCCTGCCACGCGACAAGGCTCAGAACCCGACGCTCGTCAAACGGTTTCAGTCCGAGGCCCAGGCAGCAGCGAATCTCAAGCACCCAAACATCATTGGCGTGTACGACGCTGGCGAAGTCGACGGTTACCTCTACATCGCGATGGAGTTCGTCGAGGGCATTGATGTCGGCGACCTGGTCGCGCGTAAGGGCGTTCTCTCCGCGAAACGATCGCTCGACATCATCAGACAGGTCACGCTCGCGCTGCAGCACGCGTACGAACAGAACATCGTGCACCGCGACATCAAGCCGTCCAACCTGATGATCGACAAGGAAGGCACCGTCAAGCTGGCCGATATGGGTCTCGCCCGGTCGCTCAACGAGGAAGAGAGCTCGAGTATCACGCGCGACGGCACGACGGTCGGAACCGTTGATTACATGTCGCCCGAGCAGGCTCGCGACAGCAAGGCTGCCGACAGTCGCAGCGACATCTATTCGCTGGGAGCCCCCTGGTTTCACATGCTCTGCGGGCACCCGCCGTTTCCCGACGGCGACCTGCTCAACAAGATTACGGCACACGCAAAACAGGAACCGCCGGATCCTCGCGACATCAACCCCGACGTGCCGGACGCGATTGCCACGATCATCTTCCGGATGCTCGAGAAGCGAGCGACCGACCGTTACCAGACCCCGCAGGACCTGCTGGACGACCTGGAGAATGCGAACCTCGACCAGCGTGAGGTCTCGCTGGACCTGCTGGCGGCACTCGGCGACGACGCCCCCGAAGGAGAAAGACAACGTCGGCCCCGACGACGTCGCGAACGACCGTCGACTTCGTCCTCTCCTTCGGCATCGGCGTCAGCCGATGCCGACTTGCCCTCGTTGAATCTACTTGCCGGCCTGTCCGAGGAAGAAGACGAAGCACCGGTACCAGCCGCAGACAGCAGCCCGGCCCGGCAGTCAGCGCCGGAAACGAAGCGAACCGCTTCGACCAAATCAAAGACGAAGTCCGGAGCAAAGAAAGACGGTCCGCGACGAGGACCAAAGAAGAAGAAACGCTCATCGTCCGAGACGATCACTGCCCGAGGCTCAACCGATACCGTCCCGTCTGCTCGTGACGTCATGCTGCGTCGTGGTGGAAAGCGTCGCGGCAAAGGCGGAGTTTCGTTCGATCCGACTCGGCTGGTGGTGATCGGCGTTCTCATCGTCGGCCTGATCGTCGGATACAGCTTCGTCAAATCGATGGTCAGCGGATCGAACTCCCAGCCGTCAGGTGGCGCGAATCCCAGCGGGACTGTCGCACCTGAGACGAGTCCGGGACCGGCGACCGGAAGTCCCCAGCGAGTCGACAGCACACCGTCGCCGCCTCGCCGCCGTTGATCGAACCGAGCAGGTTCGTATTCTGCGAGGCTGAATCCTCAGACGATTTCTTCGGGAGACGGAGCGATGCTCGTTCAGTTTGGTGACTGCCGGATCGAACTCGTGCAGGGCGATATTACTCAGCAGGCGGTCGACGCGATTGTGAACGCGGCCAATTCGCGGCTGGCAGGCGGAGGTGGTGTCGACGGGGCAATTCATCGAGCAGCTGGGCCGATCCTGATGGACGAAACCCGGTCGCTGTATCCTGATGGCTGCCCGACTGGCAGTGCGGTCGCAACGACGGCGGGGCGGCTCAACGCAAAGTACGTGTTTCACGCAGTTGGTCCGATGTGGAACGGTGGAACGGATGGCGAGCCCGAAGCGCTCGCGTCAGCCTATCGCACCTGCCTGGACCTCTCCGTCCGGCACGACTGTCAGAGCGTCGCGTTTCCGGCGATCAGCACCGGCGTCTATTCGTTTCCGATGGACCTGGCCGCCGAGATCGCTCTGAACGAAACCCGTGATTTCATTCTAAAGAACGTTCGTCCGCAGCTCGCCCGATTCGTTCTGTTCGGCGACGGAGCCTACGGCGCGTTTGCCCGTGTTCTGGAGTCGATGGCGGAGTAGCCGTAGGCAGGTTTCTCCGAAACCTGCACCGTCGCAGAACAAACCTGCGGATTGGAGAGCAACGTTCAACGTACGAACGTCGCCAGAAGCTGGGATTCTCGACCAAACTCCGGTCCGCACTCTCGGCACGCTGCCCCGCGTCGCCGCTCATTCGCGAAATGTTTGATGTCTCCGACGGCATTTCGGTTTCGGAGAAACCGAACTACAACTTCGCCGGGGCACGACTTCCGCCAACGGCACACAGGAAGACTCCGAACGTGACAGAACCTGCCATCAAGATCTTCACAACGTCAGACGGTTACCAGCACCACTATCGGCACTGGCGCCCAGTTGACCGTCCGAAGAGTTTCATCGTCGCACTGCACGGTATTCAGAGCCACTCGGGCTGGTACGAGCACTCCAGTCGGACGCTGTGCGAAGCCGGCCACGAAGTTCTGTTCGTCGACCGTCGAGGTTCGGGGCTTAACGAAAAGGAACGCGGCCACGCCCGGCATCAGCGTCGCCTGGTCAACGACGTCGCTCAGTTTCTTCGCGATGTGCGCGAGCGGCGCAACGAGTCAGCTCCGACGGCGCCGGTCGTGCTGCTTGGCCTGAGCTGGGGCGGCAAGCTGGCCGCTGTCGTCGCCAGCCGGTTCCAGGCTCTGATCGACGGCCTCGTTCTGCTGTATCCCGGCATCCAGTCAAAAGTGCGGGCCAATGAGTGGGACAAGTTCCGGCTGGCTCTCGCCGAAGCTGGCGAGGTTCTCGAAAAGCGAGTTCCTATCCCGCTCGACGATCCTCGGAAGTTCACGTCGAACCCTGAGGCTCAGCAGTTCATTCGTGACGACGAGCTGGCTCTGCACGACGTCACTGTTTCGTTCCTGCTCACCAACCGTGACCTCGACCGGCTGGTCGATCGAGCTGCTCCGAACATTCGCTGCCCGACGTCGATGTTCCTCGCCGGCCGGGACGAGATCATCGACAACCCCGGCACAAAACGCTGGTTCGAGACGCTCGCGACTCAGGAACGCAATCTGATCGAGTATCCCGACGCGACTCACACGCTGGAGTTCGACCCGGCTCGCGATCAGTTTGAAACCGACCTCCTGACGTGGCTCGACGGGCTGCTGAAGACAACCTGACCTGCGTCGATCGACGACGATCTTTCCGCCTCGACTGGCAGAGGATTCACCGTCTACGGCGTTGCGAAACGTTCTCTGGACGGTATCTACTTCCAACTGTCGCCTCCTTGATCGACAGGAACCTCATCATGCTCCGATCCGGCTTTGTTCTTGGTTCAGTCCTTGTCGCGCTGATACTGACGGGCTGCGGAAGTCAGACCACAGAAACAGGCGTGCCCGCTGCGTCGGAATCCACTGTTGGCGTCGAAGAATCGACGCTTGACCGGGGCGAAGCGGCAAACTCTGAAACGACGTCTGACTCGGCAGATGCGAACGCGATTGGGGATGCGGCTTCCCAAAGCGATCTTCAATCCGGTGATTCCGTGGCGACGAGCGATCCGGTACGCGACTCCCCCGAATCAAAATCAGCGAAGAAGCCAGGTGAGGAAGAGCCGGAGTTTCCCGACGCGACAAAGCTGCCGGACGACCTGCTCAATAAGACGAAACTGACGCCGCTCAATCCGACCGGCACGGTGCTGCTTGACGTCCCAAACCGGCGGGTCTTTGCGAAGACCGCCGTTTGCTTCACCGAGGGCGTGCTCGAAATGCTGCTCTGCCTGACGCAGACGAAGGAGCACGAATCGATTCTCGTGTTCGACGGGAAGGCGCACACGATTCATGCCGGACTGCTGGCGCTGGGGCTCAAGGAAGGCAAGCCATCGTCGTACGATCTCGAGAGCGACGTCTACACACCGGCCAGTGGATCAAAGCTCGACGTCTTCCTGCACTGGAAGGATAAAGAAGGCAAGCTGCATCGCGAGCCGGCTCAGAGCTGGTGCCGCAACTCACGGTTCCGCTACTACGAAGAGCCGTTCGAGACGCTGCCTGCCGACCTGAAACTCGACCCCGATGGCAAGCTGCGGTACGACGACATGAACAAGGTGCTTTTCTGGTACGGACCAATGAGCGAGGCTCAGCGCGATGCCGCTCTGAAACTGAGTGCCGACGAGAACTTCCAGAAGGCGATTCACCGCTTTCACGAAGAATCGCAGCCGAAGCAGCTTGCCGCTGATTTCATTTTTGTCGGTAGTGGTTTCGTCAATGACCCGGAACACGGAGAGCAGTACCTCGCGGAAGGCGGTTACGTGATCTGCGTCGCCAACTTCGCCGCCGCGATGATCGACCTGTCGATCGAAAGCAGCGCCTCCGGTAACGAAAACCTGACCTACGAAGCGTGGACCGAACGCATCCCGCCACGCGGGTCCGAAGTGCTGGTCGAGATCGTCCCGCGTCCGGCTGAGAAGAAGGAAACTGCCCAGGCCACGGAGTAGGCCGGACCGCTTCTGCGCCGCCTTTACTTTCGTTAGAGTCGCCGCCTCGATTGACCTCACCGATCAGGCGATTCCCCAATGGCCCGTAGTGTTCTGTCCCGCTATCTCGATCCGGTCACGCTTGGCCGCGTGGCTTCGCGCACGCTGGAGCCTCGCGGGTTGGTAATGGGGAACCTGGCGGGGGCACACAAGTCGCCGATGGCCGGGTTCGCCGTCGAGTTCGCCGGACACCGCGAGTACGTCCCCGGCGACGATCCGCGACACATCGACTGGCGGCTGTACTTCACTCGCGATCGCTACTTCATCAAGCAGTACGAGATGGAGACGAACTTCGTCTGCCATCTGGTCCTCGATGTCAGCGCTTCGATGCGGTACGGACAGGACGGCCATCAGAAGCTCGACTACGCGGCAAAGATGGCCTCGACACTGGGCTTCTCGATCATCCGCCAGAACGACAAGGTCTCGTTGGCGACGTTTGATGACCGCGTCCGCGGCTTCATCCAGCCCAGCAATTCGATGGCTCAGGTCATCCGCATGACCGAGCATCTCGACGAGACAAAGCCGGTCGAGAAAACCGACATGTCTGCCTGCCTGACCGAACTCGCCGGTCGGATGCAGCGCCGCGAGATCGTGATGATCTTC
>JAPOLP010000247.1 GCA_029977045.1 Planctomycetota bacterium | reverse complement strand
TGTCGGCAGGCTTGCCCGACTCGGCTGCTTTTTCGGTGGCAATCTTGCGTTCCTTGTCCGCTATGAGTCGCTGCTTCTCTGCTTCTTCGAAGCTTTCCTGCGCCTTGGCTCGCTGCTTTTCGGCTTCGACAAAGTTTTCCTCAGCCTTCACTCGCTGTTTTTCGGCTTCTACGAAGTTAGCCTGAGCGATCTCTCGCTGCTCGGCTTCCGCAGCCTGGGCGGCTTCTGCTTCCTGCTGCTTTGTGACTGCGATGCCCTTCTGTTTGACCGCGTCCTGACGCTGAACTTCGGCGTAGCCACCGAGCGCTGACACGATCAGAAGAGCCACCGCAACAGTCGTGCGAATGATCTTTGACAGCCGGGCACTGCGGCGTTTCTGTTCCTCAAGCTGGCGTTCGCGGGCGAGGACGGTCTGCTTTGCCTGGTCCAGCTGGTCGTACAGTTTCTTGTGCTGCTCGATGCTGACATCCAGCAGCGACATGCCGAGGTCGAAGTCGCCTTTGCCCTGGGCACAGCGAGCGTACTCGTAACGCGTTTCGGTCAGGCCTTCGCGGGCACGGCGGTTTTTGGACCACAGGGCCAGAGCTTCCTCGTAGGCGAAGCGTGCTCGCGCGAAGCTGTCGTAATCCTGATCACGCTTGGCTTCGTCCAGGTCACCGGCAGCACGCATCGTCAGCACGACACTCTCCGTGTGCGACTTGTACTCGCCCAGTGCTGCCTGCATTTCGGCGACGGTTTTGAAACGCTCTTCGATGTTGGTTTCCATCGCCTTGCGAGCAATCGCCAGCAACTCGCCAGTTGGATCGATCTCGTTGACCTTAGCCTCGTCGACCTCGCGAATCTGATTGCGGGCTGCCGCCATCAGACACTTCATGGCGTTCTTGCCAGCGTGAGGCGGCTTGCCGGTCACGATCTCAAACAGCATCGCGCCCAACAGGTAGATGTCGCTGTGCGGGCCGATCTTCTTGATCGGGCCCGTGGCCATTTCCGGCGCCATGTACGCCGGAGTGCCGCCCATGCTGGTGCTCTCGGTGATGCTTCCGGACTTACGGAAGTCCTCGGTCGAGTACGCGAGGCCCCAGTCCATTACCAGGACTTCGTTGAACGCCCCGAGCATCACGTTTTCAGGTTTCAGGTCGCGATGGATGACCCCTCGGTCATGCGCGAAGGCAACCGCGTCAGAACAACGCGTCAGGATGTCGAGTTGCCGAGACAGATACTCAGAACGGTTCCGCCGCCGAGCTTCCTCGATCGCTTCTTCGTCCTTGAGCGACGGGTCGATCGTGTCCAGGGACTTGAAAGCCTCTTTGAGGTCGTCGAGCCACGGCGTGCCTTCCACCTTCTTCATCGCGTAGAACAGCGCATCGTCGGGACTCGCACCCACGTCATAGATCGGGACGATGTTCGGGTGATCGAGTTCACCTGTGACGACGGCCTCAGACAGGAACTTCGCTCGCTGTTCCTTATCTTTTGCCGTTTTCGCCTTCAGCATCTTGAGAGCGACTTCGCGGTCGATCGATCGTTGCCGGGCGACGTAAACGACGCCCATGCCGCCTTCGCCAAGTTTGGTGATTAGTTCGTAATCCGGGTTTTCCGGTTCGGGCAGCGGGCGGCCTTTGTTGTAGTCCTTGACGTTTCGCGTGCTGAGCTGCTTCGGGGTGATGATCAGCGTGTTCTTGCCGGACGAAGCTTCCAGCGAGTCCGACTTGATCGTCATGCCAGCGTTGGCACCGCCACTTGAAAAGTCCGTGCCCCAGGCATCCGCCATTGTTGCCTTGACGTCATCGTCCAGGTCCGCCGACTGCATCGTCTGAGCAAAGCTCTCGTCCTGCGTTGCATACTCGCCGGACTGGACGGTCATGTCGAAGCTGTCGCCGTCACCAAAGCCGTCGACACTTCCCGTCTGCACCGTCGCGCCGTAGCTGTCATCGTCGACGGAATCGAACTCTTCCGTTCCGCCACCAGGCAGGTCGCTGGACTGGATGGTTGCAGCGTAGCTGTCCTCGTCAGAATCGCTTGGACTGTTGACGGCCTTCTTCTGCCAGTCGTCCGACTGCATTGTGTGTTCGGGCGAGTCGCCGCTGCCGCGTTCCAGCGCACTCAGCCCCTCGGAAGACCAGCCTTCGTCCGACTGAGGGGTCGCGTGACTGTCGTCGCCATCGGGAAACTCTTCGCCGCCGCTGACGTCCAGCTGAAACTCGTCCGACTGAACCGTCGCGCCGTAGCTGTCATCGTCGTCGGAAATGGTCTGCGACGCTTCGCGGATGGCGGATTGCGATTCTTCATCCAGAGCAACCGTCTGAGAAAAGCTCTCGTCAGAGAAGCCGTCATCCGGAATCTGAACCGTCTGGTCGTAACTCTCGTCGCTTTCCCCTTCCGGTTCGATGGCCTGGCTGAAGTCCGCAGATTCCATCGCGCTGCCATCGTCGACCGAAGGTTCATCCGCCTGGCTGGCGTCGTCGACCGAGCCGTCCTGCTCGAACACGCTCAAGCCTTCCGCGGACCAGTCCTCTGACTGCATCGTCTGGTCGAAGCTGTCGTCGTCATCGCCAAATGAATCCTCCGCGGCGTTTCCAGCAGGCTCCGGAACCGATTCCATCACGGTCGCAAGACCGGCGTCGGAGTCGTCGTCATCGTCTGAACTGCCCGAAGCGAGTGTGTCGGGAGCGATCTCCGGAAGCGTATCCAGTGTTGAGGGATCGTCGTCGACGTCCGCTGGTCCAGCAGGCTGCTGAATATCCCGCAGCGATCGGGCTTCACTGAGCAGTCGACCGAGAATGCGTCCGCTACCGGCAGACTGTCGCCCCAGCTGAACGATGATCTGCCTTGGTACGGTGGGCTTCTGCGGAGCCGAGATTGTGCCGGTACCGGAATCCGTGGCTCCGCTGCTTTTCAGCGCTTCCAGCAGAGACGGGTCAATCGAGGAAAGTGAATCATCGTCTTCAAGTGGGAGTTCAAAGACAGTGCTGAGAACGTTTTCGGGAATCTCAGACAGTGTCTCGGCAATCTCCGGCGTGAGGTCGCCGAGAGCCTGCAGCGTCTCAGGTGTGAGTTCGGCAACGGTCGCCAGAGACTCCGGCGAGAGACTGGCCAGTGACTCGACGGCACCGGCTGGCATCTGATCCAGAGTGGCGATCAGTTCGGGCGAGGCGTCGTCAGACAGATCGTCGAGACTCGGAATCTCGTCCAGTGTCTCTGCCGTTGCCGAAAACACCGACGGCAACTGCTGCAGAAGATCCTGTGGCAGAGAAACGAGGCTCCCGAGAACTCCGGCGGGCAGAGATGTCAAACCACGAAGGACTGCCGGCTTCAGACTCTGAAGCTGGCGCAACGATGCTCGCGAATCCTGTGCGAGACTGACAAGCCGTGCCAGCGCGGCAGAATCAAGCCCCGTCGCAATCCGGTCAGACACCGTCGCCAGCCAGGTGAGCATATCGCCTGACAGGCCAGCCATTGATTTCAAGGTCGCCAGCGGCAGACGAGTCAGGCCGTCGATCACTTCCGGCGGCTGCTCAGCCAGACGTTCCAGGAAGTCCGGCGGCAACTGCTGAAGCTCGGCCAGCACCGCGTCGGGGAGGTCTCCGAGTGCGCGGATGAGTTCAGATTCCGGAAGGGGGTTGTTTCCGTTTTCCGTAGCCATGACGACCAGTTTCCGTTTCAGGAAGAACGACCGTCGCTGAACAGGCTGCTCAGCCGACGATTTGAGTCATTATCAGTGTTGAACGTCAGGGTTCAACGAAATTGAACGTTGAACACAGTGTCGACGCGTTGCAGGAGAGCAACACGTCCTCTCGATTGGTTTGTCTGTCTCGAACGGTCGCTCGCGAGAATGCTCGCGGGCGACGGGTCTTCTATTTTCAAGTTCGCAGTGACTATCAGTTTGAAAGAGTGTCGTTTCCGTAATCCGCCTGCCATGTCCGAGCGACCGGACTATCGCGGCAGACGCGGGCCGCCTGGCTCACTGTCGCGTCCGGCCTGACGCCGATCCCAGTCCCTGAGGGCGTCCTCCATCTGCTGCCTCCAGTCGCCCCGCCGAAGTTGCGTGACCGCAAGGCCTGCTGCCATCAGTGTGCCCGCGGCGGCGGTCGGCGTGTCCGACTGTGTTGTCTCAGCAGAGCCATCAACGAAGCTGCTGCCTAGCGGCTCGACAGCGTCCGACGGTTCGTCGTCATCGAGTTCAGTTCCCCAGGCAGCCCAGGCAGCCTCCGCTTCGTT
Source organism: Planctomycetota bacterium (assembly GCA_029977045.1). Classification (GTDB taxonomy): domain Bacteria; phylum Planctomycetota; class Planctomycetia; order Planctomycetales; family Planctomycetaceae; genus JAPOLP01. The sequence goes on along the minus strand of JAPOLP010000247.1, from coordinate 3,564 downwards.
GTCGAGGCCCTGCGACACTGAGTCGGTCGCCGGGAACGCATCCAGTGCCGCAATCTCGCTGAAACCATCTCGCAACCAGACGTCGTCGACAGCAGCCTGAGCATCACTGTCTGGCTGCTGCTTCGCCGGAGCAGCCTCGCCTTCAGGAGCCTTGTTCCTGCCAGCCGGAACCTGGCTGGAACTTGTCGGCGGCCGATCGCGCGACCCGTCATCGTCGCTGGCCGGCTTGCCGTCACGGATCGTGACGTCGCGAATCAAACGCAGACGCTTTTCACCCGGCTCCTGCAGCAGAATCTGATAGCTGCCGTCGGGCAGTTTGCTGTAAACCAGACGCGGCAGGTCATCAAGAACCTCTTCGTCGAGCGGAACTTCCTCGACGATTCGCATGACGCGGTACATGCCGTCCGGCAGCCGCTGATAAACGATGCCATCGGGCCGGTCGTCAGGAATTGAGTCGACAATGTCGCCCGTTGGCCGCAGAACGAACAACCAGACAATGCGCCCGGTCGTCGCCGAGTCATCTGTCCGCGTTGTCTGAACAACGGCGAACGTGTCGCCAGAGGCGGCCGTCGCAGACGCGACGAATGACTCAACGCCCGTCGAGGACCGCGGGAAGTCAAGCTCGTTACCCGAGTCGTACTGCTGAGCCTTTACCGGTGTCTGCAGGTCGGCGTCGTTGCTGGTCGGGACCTCAGCAAAGATGACTCCCGCAAACGTGTTCGGCTCGTCAAACCGGTCAAGCTGATCGCCCGGCAGAATTACCGGATCGTTCGTCGGATCGCTGGGATCAATGCTGAACGCTGCGTGAGCAGCGACGGCAGCTTCTTCGAGAAGCGCGTCGACGATTGCCGGCTCCGCTCGACGGTTCAGCAAGGCCAGGTCGCGAGTATTGAAATCCCGGTTATCGATGCCGTCGAAGATCTTTCCAGTCTGGTCAGCGGTTGACGGCGAAAGCAGCGGCGGGTCGTATGGGCGATATGTGTCAACGCGAGCGCCGAGTCCGGTGTTGCTCGCCAGCAGGTCCGGATTGCGCGGGTAGTTGTCAGCTTCAAGCGGAGCCGCATCGAGATCGGCAGCGAGCAGGTCGCTGATCAGGAACTGGCTGTCGTTTTCGAGGAACGAATCCGCCGGATCGGCATCGGGGGCGATGTGACTCGGGTCGGCGGTGGCGAGCAGGTCGGCATTGTCGAACGCGACGATGCGGTCCGTCGAATCGACTTCGAGAATCCCAGCCGGTCCCTGGATAAAGACGCGGATTGGAATCGGAGCCGCCGGGTCATCCGGATCAGGAGCGTTGTTGACCAGATCGTAGAAGTGCTCGAACGCAAAGATTCGCTCGCCGGTCATGCCCGTCAACGTGTCGATCGCCGGCACTTCGATCGGACGCAGTGGCTCGTCGCTCAGAGCATTCGACCGAATGAAGCTGTCGCGCTCGGCGTCGGTCAACAGATTCAGGAAATCGGGGCCGATGAACTCGACCGTGTCCGCCAGCCGGCCATTGATGATCAGCGGGTCGCCAGTCATCGGATCGTCGACGTTGAGCGTGCTGTCGAATTCGCCGAGTACCTGCTGGTACGAGAATGTGTCGTCGCCCCAACTGACGAGCAGGCGGATGTTGACATCACCAGCACTCCCGAATTCGCCCGCGACGCTGACGTAACCATTCGAGGCGATCTGAGGCGTATGGAACGTTTCCTGGACGAGTCTCGGCGTCGGGTCGGAAATGACGCCCGAGTTCGGCAGCAGGAACGTCCCGCTGGCGGCATCAAGGACGCGTGGAACATCTGCTGAGCCGGTTCCCGCCACGTCGATCTGCCCGACGTTGATCGCGAGGAAGACGCCGTCGGCGAGATTCAGTTGCGTCGTTCCGTCGACGTTCTTCGCGGCGGTATAGCGAATCTGTCGGTTCGGAATCTGATTGCCACTCGCGTCGATCAGGACGTCGCGGTCAACCTGAACATCGTCGGCGGACGAGAAGTCGCCGGACGTCGTTCCGAGACTGAACAGCGTCCCCGTCTGGATCTCGTACGGAGTCGATGGGTCGTCCATCACGGTCAGCGAACCGCCCGCGTTGAGATCGATATTGCCGTACCGGTCGGCAATGTCGGTTGCCGTGTTTCCAGTGTTAACACTGAGCGTCGGATCGAGTGCCGTGATCAGGTGCGACTGGCTGATGATGTCGTCACCAGCGTTGATCAGAATGCTGCCGCGGCCTTCGCTGGCTTCAACCGGAGCCCGCAGGTCGACATTGTCGCCGCTGCCTGGGCCGTCAATCGCCGTCAGGATGACGCTGCCGCCCGAGCGGTTGAAGACGCCTTCCTGATCGCTGGCAGCAACACCTGGAGTTCCGATCGCGCCGACCTGAATCGGGCTGCCGTTCGTGATCCAGATCAGCGAGTTGTCGTCGCCGTCGTTGCTGACGCCCGATACACCGTCAACGGTGCCGATCGTCAGGAGGCCGCCCGTCGAATTCGACAGTAGAACGTCCCCGTTGCCGTTGTTCCGACCCGCGATCAGATCCGTTTGAGTGTCGATCGCCGCCGTCTGAATCAGCGGGTTGTCCGCGGATGGCATGTTGGCCGCGTCTGAATCGAGCGCCGGATCGAAGCCTGAGTTGCCGTCGTCACCGATTCCGGTGGCCGCTCGCAGAGCGATCATTGGAGCAACGATGTCGACATCGTCCGTCGCGTCGAGGTCCGCTGAGAAGTCGACGTCGACAATACCCCCCTGATCCGACTGCAGTGAAACCAGTCCGCCGGTCACCAGCTGGCTGATGGCGATGTCGCCTTCCGCTCGCAGGCGGATCGTCGCCATCCCGTTCGTGTTGAAGACGACATCGTCGCGGAGCGTGATCGACGCTGCGGCGGTGATATCCGCTGTCGGGTCAGCCGAAGAAGCAAATCGGATTTCGTCGTCCGTTGTCGAGACGTTCGCGTTGACGACGACGTCACCCGTTCCGATCTGCGTCAGTGCTCCGTTGAGGTTGAACGCGGCTCCGTCGCCGATCTGCAGCAGGCCGCCCTGGTTGTTGAGCACGACCCGGCCATCACCGGTTGTCGTCACCGCTCCGCCGAAGAAGATTGAGTTCGTTGTGACATCGATTCCAGCAGTCGCTGCGTCGCTGGTCGTGACCGCACCGTCGAACGAGGTCGTACCTGTCCCGTCGACCTGTGTGAAACTCGCCGCAGTAACATCGCCATCGATCGTGACGTCGTGTGCCAGTGTGACGAGGACGTCGTTGAATCCGTTCGCCGTGGTGCCCAGGTTGCCTCGGACAAGCACGTCACCGCCACCGGTTGTCAGCGTCAGGTCGGTAGCGCCGCTGCCCTGAGGCGTGAGGCCGTTCTCGAAGACGATGTCGCCGCCGGTCGCCGCTCCGGAATCGACCGCAACGTCCGTCGCTCGGAAATCGACGTTCCCGTTGAAGCGGATGTCGCCACCAGACGAAACGACCATGAGTGTCGAGCCGGACGGGTCGAGCACGATGCCACCGGTGATCGAACTGCCGCTGCCGATATCGATCCCGCCAAACGCGTTGATCAGATCGACCGGCCCGGTGCCGTC
>JAPOLP010000637.1 GCA_029977045.1 Planctomycetota bacterium | reverse complement strand
GCCAGCAGTTCGTCCTTGCGGCTCCACCACCAGGGAGCAGTGACGAGCAGGACCAGCGGGAAGCTGGCATGGACACCCCAGAATGCGCTGACCGCCATCGAGGGATCGTTGCGAATCAGCCAGGACAGACCAATCGGCAGCACGATGTGCAGCGGCACTGTCCAGCGCGCGTGCCACAGCAGCGTCCAACGCGGCTTTGAGAGGACTCGGCCAATCTCACTCGCGGCATCCTGATCAGTTGAGACGACTTGAGGGACGCTCTCGCTCTCAGCGGTCGCTTCCACTGTCGATTGCATATCGGAGTCCGTCTGGAATGAGTGAATGGCAGTGTGGCGTGTTGGGCATTGAGTCATCAGTCGCATCCTTGCGAGAGATTCTGTGAGTTCAACGTTGAAGGGCCGCTGATTGCTGGTCCGGGAAAGGCTACCTGGCTGAGGCGAACGCAGCAGATTCAACAGTTATTCCGAATCTGATCTTGACCAACCAGAATAACTGGATAACCTTGTCCAATTATTGGCCGGCAGCTTATTCGAGAGCAAGAGCGTGTCACAGAAACCTCTCACCTTTCAGTAAGCCTTAAGCCGAGAACTCGAACTGGTTGCTTCCCACCCCACACTGACAGTCGTCACGCAAACACCCACCCAGCGCTGCTGACTGTCAGTCCTGCCTGCTTTCCCACCGATCGCCACAGTCCAGCACAACTGCCTGCGCCCCACACCCGACTTCAGTCCCGGACGCAATCGACCTTCAACACCGTCGGCAGCGACCGGGCAAATCGATGCGATATCCCACCTGATCTCCTGCGGAATCCAATCCGCAGCCTTCACCACAATTTGAAGAGGCTGGTTTCTGACGCCACTCGCAGCTTTGCGGTGACGAGAACCGGCTGACGTGCAACAGGAGACGCTGTATGTCGACTCTCCCGCTCACGAATCGTCTGGCATTCGCCGTTGCCTCGATTGTCTGCCTGTCCGCAGCGTTGCTCATTGCCGAGGACGCGGAAGCGACCAAGCCCGCCGAGCCTGCGTCGAAGGTTCCGGCTGCGAAGCTGGTTGAGATTTCGGTTGCCCCTCAGAGCGCAGTTCTGTCAGGATCGCGGGCCGTTCAGGGCCTGAGAGTCACCGGCCTGTTTGACGATGGTCGGCAACGCGACATCACGGCGGAATGCGAATTTGCATCAAGTGACGCGGCAGTCGCGACCATCGACGAAGAGGGCCTCGTCACTCCGCAGAAGAATGGCAAGCTGCAGATCACCGCAAAGGTCGCCGAACTGCAGGCTTCGGCGTCCGTCGAATTCCGGAATCTCGAAGACACCAGCTACCACTTTGGGAACGACGTCCTACCGGTTCTGGAACGTCTGACGTGCAACCAGATGGGCTGCCACGGTTCTCCGAAGGGCAAGAAGAGGCTGCAACTGTCGCTGTTCAGCGCCGATCCACATGGCGACTTCCTGCAGATCACTGATGCAAAAAAGAAGCTGATCGATCCCGAGCAGCCTGAACGAAGCTGGCTGATTCTCAAGGCGATCTGCGAAGAGGACCACGGCGGCGCCGAGCTGACTTACGAGGGCGACCCGGAATACAACCTGCTGGTCGACTGGATTCGGCAGAAGGCTCCGGAAGGCGACGCGGACGACGCGAAGCTGGAACGACTCGAAGTCTTTCCGACCGAACGGCTGATGATCCCCGGCCAGAAGCAGCGGTTGCTGGTCGAAGCTCACTATTCCGATGGCACGACGCGCGACGTCACGAATCTCGCGTGGTACAAGCCGAGCGAGACGGCGGTTGCGAAAGTCGACGAAACCGGAACCGCCGAAGTCGCAGCTTATGGCGACACAGTCATTCTGGTTCGCTTCGGTGGCCTTGTTGCATCGTCGCGAATCACGGCGGCTCAGCCAGCCGAAGTCCCGTACCCGAACATTCCGGTTTACAACCGCATCGACGAACTGGTCGACGCGAAGCTGAAGTCGCTGAACGTCATTCCGTCGGAACTGAGCAGCGATGCCGAGTTCCTGCGGCGAGTCTATCTCGACGTTGTCGGCATCCTGCCGACTGCTGACGAGGCTCGGACATTTCTCGCAGATAAGTCTCCCGACAAGCGGGCGAAGCTGATCGACGACCTGCTCAGCCGACCGGAGTACGCCGACTACTACGCTCTGAAATGGGGCGACATTCTGCAGATCAATCGCGACGAACCAGCCCGGTTGCAAGACAAGGGCATGTGGGCGTACTACCGCTGGTTATGGAACGCGATCGACCAGAACAAGCCGATGGACCAGTTCGTCCGCGAAACGCTGACCGCTCGCGGCAGCGCCTACGAAAACGGCCCGGCCAACTTCTTCCGCGTCGGCGAAGGTCCACAGGGAATGGCCGAGCACGCATCGACGGCGTTCCTCGGTGTCCGGCTTGACTGTGCTCACTGCCATAATCACCCGTTCGAGCAGTTCACGCTGGACGACAATCTGGGCATGGCCGCGTTCTTCTCGCAGGTTCGCAGCAAGCGGACGGCTGAGCAGGACGAAGAGGTCATCTACGTCGCCGACAGTGGAGTGGTGAATCACCCGGACACGAAGCAACGCTCATCGCCAAAGTACCTGGGCGGAGCGGAGATCGCATCCGCCGAGAAAGCCGCTGCAGAAAAGGCGGAAGCGGACAAGGCTGCAGCGGACAAGACGCTTGCTCAGAAAGACGCCGTCGCGAAGGCAAGTGCCGACAAGGCGAAGGCGGACAAAGCACGTTCTGACAAGCTGATCGCTGCGAAGAAGGCTGCTGCGAAACACGCGACGGATCAGCTGGCAGCCGCGAAGAACGCGGTGAAGACAGCGACGTCCGAACTGGCCGCCGCTCAGAAGAACATGGAATCGGCACTGAGTGCTGTCGAGCAGGCTTCCGCCGAGATGCTGCAGGCGAAGCAGGCTGTCGCTGAATCCGATGCCGCAGTCGCTTCGACTGACGCTGAATCCGCCGCTGCGGCAGCCGACGCGAAGAAGACTGCTGATACCCGCATGGCCGACGCCACGGCGGCTCTTGAGAAGGCCAACGCGGATCTTGCCGCCGCGACAACAACAATGGGCCAGCGGACTGCTGCGGTCGACGCTGCCTCGAAGTCGGTCGGCACTGCTCAGACAACACTTGAAAAGGCCAACACGGAAGTGGCCACAACGGTCAAAACCGCTGCCGAACAGGCCGCCGTGCTGCAGGCAGCGTTGAACACTGCCAATACCGAGAAAGCCACCGCCGCAAAGGAAGCGGCCCGGCTCGACGCGATACATCGCAGTGCCGTCGCGACGCTGACTGTCAAAGAGACGACTGGCGATCTTCGGACGCAGCTTGTTGACTGGATCGTCGCTCCGGACAACCCGTACTTCGCGCGGCACATGACTAACCGCGTGTGGTGGTGGCTGACGGGTAGGGGAATCATCCACGAACCGGATGACTTCCGCTCGACAAACCCCGCTTCAAACCCGGAACTACTCGACTACCTCGCCGAACACTTCGTGCAGTCGGGTTTAAACATGAAGGCCACGTTCCGCCTGATTCTGAACTCGCGAACGTACCAGCTTTCGTCGCAGCCGAACGAGTGGAACAAGGACGATCGCATCCACTACTCGCACTACCAGTTGAGGCGGCTCTCCGCCGAGCAACTGGCTGAGGCGATCAGCCAGACGACGGACGTTCCCGAGAAGTACTCCGGCCTGCCGCTCGGCACGCGAGCGACGCAACTGCCGGATGTCTCGATGCGGTCTGAATTTCTCGATCTGTTTGGTCGTCCGAAACGGGCCACCCCGGTCGAGTCGGAACGAACCTGCGAAACGCACATCGGCCAGAGCCTGCAGATGATCAGTTCCGAGTACATGGCTCGGAAGCTGCGGGACAACAACGGTCTGGCTGCGCGGCTGGCGATGTCGGACAAGCCGGCCGCCGAGGCAATCGACGAGCTGTATCTGACCTCGCTGAGCCGTTTCCCAACGGAAGCCGAACGCAGCGTCGTTCTCGCCCAGCCGATCGAAACTGCTCAGCGACGAGAGAAGTTCGAAGACCTGCTGTGGGTCCTGATGAATACGAAAGAGTTCCTGTTCAACCATTGATTGCCTGTGACACCGTTCTGCCGGAGCGGCGCAGAGCTTGTTTCGGCCTGTCAGTTTCTTCGGAGGGTTCTCCCATGCTGCATCTCGACATGACATCCCGCGGGCTCGGACGCCGGGACTTTGTGCGCATCGGTGCTTTGTCGACGCTCGGCCTGACGCTGCCTGAT
>JAPOLP010000465.1 GCA_029977045.1 Planctomycetota bacterium | reverse complement strand
TGCGGACGCTCGGCCTGATTCAGCAGCTCAATCAACGGCACGCCGCGAAGCGCGAGTTCGACGGCGAACTGCTCGCGCGCATCAACTCGTACGAACTCGCGTTCCGGATGCAGAGTACCGCTCCGGAAGTCGTCAACCTCAGTCAGGAGAGCGTCGAGACACAGCAGCTGTACGGGATCGGCGGCAAGGACACGGACGAGTTCGGCCGACGCTGCCTGCTCGCGCGACGCATGATCGAACGCGGCGTCCGCTTCGTGCAGCTTTACTCCGGCGACACCAACGGCTGGGGTGCTCACAGGGACGTCGCTAAGAATCATGGCGAATATTGCCGCCGCACCGACCGACCGGTCGCCGGTCTGCTGACCGATCTCGAGCGCCGCGGACTGCTCGACGACACGCTGGTTATCTGTGGCGGCGAGTTCGGTCGGATGCCGATGAGTGAGCAGGGCAAAGGCCGCGACCACAACCCGTGGGGCTACTCCGTCTGGCTGGCGGGAGCCGGCACCAAAGGCGGCTTCGCATACGGAGCTACCGACGCGATCGGGCTGCGAGCTGCTGAGAATCCGGTCCACGTCAACGATCTGCACGCGACGATCCTGCACATCCTCGGCTTCGATCACGAGCAACTGACGTATTTTCATAACGGCCTCGATCAACGTCTCACCGGCGTCGCCGGCAAAGTCGTCCGCGAGGTGCTGGCATGAAGGGGCCAGAGTCGAGTGTCCAGAGTCCAGAGATGGGTGGCAGGCACGACTGTCCCCAAAGTGCTGACTCGATAGCTGACGCTCAGAGCCGCGAAGCGGTGACAGCACGTAGCTGCGGGCGTGAGCCCGCAGTTGACAGCCCCAACAAGGCTCAAGCCGCGAAGCGGCGACAGAGAGGTTCTGCCTCTGCCGCCGCTTCGCGGCTCAGTGGGTTAGTGGGAATCCGGATCCGTGGGCTAACGCCCACGGCTACATTCTGCCGCCGCTTCGCGGCTCTGATTCTGTGCTGCTTCGTTGCAGTGTTTTCCGACACGTTGATCTCTCTGTCTCTGTCCGCCGAAGAAAGACAGTCGGGAGAACACGAGTCCCCAATCACGGACGACGATCGCGATCACTGGGCGTTTCGACCACTTGTTCGGCCCGCCGTTCCTGCAGTCGAGTCGCTGCGCGACTGGCCGCGAAATTCGATCGACGAGTTCGTGCTTGCCCGGCTGGTGAAGGCGAAACTCAAGCCGGCTCAGGAAGCTGACCACGTTACGCTGATCCGCCGGCTCTATTTCGATCTTATCGGCCTGCCGCCAGCGCCAGCCGACATTGACCGGTTTGTCACTGACGAATCTCCGGATTCGTACGAGCGTCTTGTCGAGCGACTGCTGGCGGCTCCTGAGTATGGCGAACGCTGGGGGCAGCACTGGCTCGATCTGGCTCGCTTTGCTGAAACCGACGGATTCGAGCACGACAAGGTCCGCGAGGAAGCCTGGAAGTACCGTGACTGGGTCATCAACGCGCTCAACGAGGACGTGCCGTTCGACGAGTTCACTCGACGACAACTGGCGGGCGACGAAATCTCATCCGAGTTCCGAGTCGCGACGGGCTTCCTGACCTGCGGGCCGGACATGCCGGACATCAACCAGCAGGACGAGCGGCGTCACAGCTTCCTCAACGATATGACGGCGACGGTGGGCTCGGTGTTTCTCGGGCTGCAGATGGGCTGTGCTCAGTGCCACGAACACAAATACGACCCGATCAGCCAGCACGACTTTTACCGGCTGCGGGCGTTCTTCGATCCGGCATTCGCGGAACTCAGCCGCAACAAACCGGTCGCGCTGCCCGACTCGAACAACCCCGCGACCAGCAGCTTCCTGATGATTCGCGGTGACTTCCGCCGCCAGGGGCCGCCGCTCGAACCGGCGTTTCTGAGAATCGCGAATCTAGAACAGTCGAAGCCGGCAATCAACGAAGCGCGCAGCAACCTGCGGACGGAACTGGCCAACTGGCTGACGCGGCCCGACCACCCGTTCGTAACGCGAACGCTCGCCAACCGGCTGTGGCATTACCACTTCGGACGCGGCCTCAGCGAGACGCCCAGCGACGTCGGCGTCGTTGGCGACTCGCCGCTTTACGAAGACCTCCTGAACTGGCTGGCGACCGAGGTTCCCAGACGCGGCTGGAGCCTCAAGGAGATGCACCGGCTGATCGTGACCTCGGCGACCTGGCGGCAGGCAAGCCGGCTGCCGACCGACGCAACTGCGGAGGATCGAACCGTCTGGCAGCGGATGATGGCCGAAGATCCCGGCAATCTTTATTTCTCGCGAGGAACAACGCGGCGGCTCGAAGGCGAAACGATTCGTGACACGATGCTCTCTATCTCCGGCCAGCTCAGTCAGTGTCGCGGCGGACCGGGCATCAGACCGCCACTGCCACCGGAACTGGTTCAGACGCTGCTGAAGAATCAGTGGCCGGTCAGCAAGGATTCGGCAGATTACACGCGGCGCAGTATCTACCTGTTCGTCCGCCGCAACCTGAGGTATCCGCTGTTCGAGGCCTTCGACAAGCCGGACACCAACGTCTCGTGTCCGCGTCGGAACCAGTCGACGATCGCTCCGCAGGCGCTGATGCTGCTGAATTCGGATGCGTCCCTGCAGGCCGCCGAAACACTTGCGTCAGAGATTCGCGAGTCGGTCGGTGACATCCCGTCGAATCAGGTCGAGGCCGCCTGGCGACAGATCCTCTGTCGCCGCCCGACGGTGAGTGAAACGGAGACTGCGACGAAGTTTCTGTCCGCGGAGTCTGCTACTGGATCGGAGTCGACACCACTCGTCGACCTCTGCCTCGCGCTGCTCAACACGAATGAGTTTCTGTACGTCGATTGAGCTTTCATACCAGCACGAAGCGCAAGCGAGTGAATTCGAGCAGCTGAATTCACTCGCTTGCGCTTCGTACTGGTATTGCTGGCAATTGCCAATTTGATCGCGTTGCACAAGCGAACTTTTCGGCGACGCCACGGGCCGAAACTCTGCGCGAGTTTCGCTACAACTCGCGGCTGTCCGCTTCCCACGTTCATCAGCCGCTCAGCTCCAATGCCCGATCCCTCGCCCAAATCCGTTTCGCAGCTCACGTTCGAGATCAAAGAGCTGCTCGAAGGAACGCTGTCGACGCAGTATGTCACGGGTGAGGTCTCGAACTGCCGCCCGGCTCAGTCGGGGCACGTTTACTTCACGCTGAAGGATGAGCAGTCGCAGATCGCGGCGGTGATGTGGCGATCAAGCGCCGCTCGGTTGGGTTTTGAACTGCGGGACGGACAGGAAATCATCGCCATCGGACGCGTCGAGGTTTACGCGCCAAGAGGTTCGTACCAGCTCATCGTGCAGCAGGCGATTCCGCAGGGACTTGGAGCGCTGGAACTGAAGCTGCGGCAGCTTAAGGAAAAGCTGGCTGCGGAGGGCCTCTTCGATCCAGCACGCAAACGGCCCATTCCGCGTCTGCCGAAACGGATCGCTCTGATCACAAGCCCGACCGGGGCAGCCGTTCGCGACATGCTGCAGGTCATCACTCGCCGCTGGCCGAACGTGAACATCGTCGTGGTGCCCGTCGCCGTGCAGGGAGCGAACGCCGCTCCCGAGATCGCTGCAGCGTTGCGAAACGTCGCCAGCATTCCCGATGTCGACGTCGTGATCACCGGCCGCGGTGGCGGGAGTCTTGAAGATCTGTGGGCGTTCAACGAAGAGGTCGTCGCGCGCGCGATCGCTGACTGCCCGATCCCCGTCATCAGTGCCGTCGGACACGAGATCGACGTCAGCATTTCTGATCTGGTCGCCGACGTTCGCGCGCTGACTCCCAGCGAAGCAGGCGAATTGGTCGTGCCGATTCAGGCTGAGTATTTCGAGGCGCTCGACGAAGTCCGCAACCGGCTGATTAACTCACTGAAGCAGCGGGCCGTCCGAGCGAGAACGCAGCTCGACGGCCTGGCCTCGCGGCGGGTCTTCACAAACCCGACGCAACGCATCCGGCAGCTCGAAGAACGCATCGACGAACTCGGCGACCGTCTGACGCGAGCCGCACAACGCCGCGTCGAGCAGTCCCGGCAGAACATCGCTCGACTGGCCGGCTCGCTCAACTCGCTGAGCCCGCTTGGAGTTCTGGCCCGCGGTTACTCGATGACGTTCCAGCTCGACGACGCCGGAGAACGCGGATCGCTGCTGACTGACGCGAAGACTGCAGTACCCGGCGACCGGTTACTGACGTACCTCGACGCCGGACGAGTCATCAGTCGTGTTGAAGACGTTCCTGATGCCGAAGCCTGACGGTTCGCTCGACCGCGATGTTTACGCCGCTTCAACCGACGAAGTGCGATTCGATTCCTTCGTTCGCACAGCCATGTTCAGGAACTCGACGAGCAGGGAAAACGCCATCGCAAAGTAGATGTAGCCCTTCTGGATGTGCGTTCCAATGCCCTCGGCGACGAGCATCACGCCGATCAGCATCAGAAAGCTCAGAGCCAGCATCTTCAGCGTCGGGTGCCGCGAGACAAAGTTGCTGATCCGGTCAGCGAAGACAACCATCACTCCGACGGCGACGACGACTGCCGCGATCATGACCAGAATCTCGTCGACCATCCCAACGGCGGTGATGACCGAATCCAGCGAGAAGATCAGGTCCATCAACGCGATCTGGAACAGCACACTGCCAAACGTGACAGCTCCCTTCCTGATTTCCTCGTAAGGCTCGCCACTGAACTGCTCGTGAATTTCGCGAACGGTTTTGAAGATCAGGAACAGGCCGCCGACAAGCAGAATCAGATCGCGGCCGTCCAGAGTGCGGCGGGCTGCGAGTTCCTCGGCGGTTTCCACATGCACCGGTGCGAACGCGTGCGCTGCGTCCTCACCTGAGACTGCCGCTGCCGGCTCGAACCACGACTGCGGAGCACCAAGGTCAACCCAGTCAAGCAGGGGCGTCGTCAGGTGCATCATCGCGGAGATGCTGAGCAGCAGTGCGATCCGCATCACCAGAGCGACGCCCAGACCAAGCCGGCGGGCCTTCGTTCGCTGTTCGGGCGGCAGCCGGTCCGTCAGGATCGCGATGAAGACGATATTGTCGATCCCTAGGACGATCTCCATCGCGGTGAGAGCGACGAGAGCGATAATGTGCTGTTCCATGACCTGTCTTCAGACTGTGGATGCCGACTTCGGCACAGGATTTCCTCGTGCTCAGATGGCGGAATCCGTATCCGCCGATCTGAGATGTGACTTTATCGACAGGCCTTCAGAATGCCAGACCTGCGGACAACACGCGTGACGGTTCGACTCAGCGCCCCGATCTGTGTGGCACTGTTGGCTGGAGCCTGTGTGCTGATCGCTTCTGTTG
>JAPOLP010001105.1 GCA_029977045.1 Planctomycetota bacterium | reverse complement strand
TGATGCAGGCCGTGAAGCGTGTAATCGTTGACCGCGTCGATCGGCCCGGTCTCGATCATCTGCCGCCAGTCGTCGAACAGCTCGATCTCGACGTCGTCCTGAAAGTCCGAGACGTACTCGTCGGCCACAGCGAGCGGATCACCGGGAATGTCGCTCACAGCTGGCCGCTGCGCCGGCCCGGTCCCTCGCCTTGCGTAGGCCGCGGCGTCGTCGATGTTGCGAGCACACAGAGCCGTGATGCGAAAGTCGTCCACGCCCGCTTGCCGCAGCAGGCGATAACCCCGCAGATGGGCGGCCAGGATCCGTCCGCGGCAATCGATGCCGATTCTGATCATGGACGAGTTGTTCCGGAAAGTCGCTGATCGCTCCGCGATCGATGCGATTCAGCATTGAGAAGAGGACGATTCAGCTTTGAGGTCGTCGGTCATTGTTCCGACCCGGTTGGAGCGGCGCGTTTCGATCGCGGAGCGATCAACGACTTTGTTACGCCAGGATTTCCTGCACCGGGGCGTGTTCTTCGACGCCGGTCAGGCGGAAGTTGAGGCCGCTGGCGCGGAAGCTCAGTTGTTCGTGGTCGATGCCCAGGCAGTGCAGGATCGTGGCCTGGACATCGTGAACATGGATTGGGCGTTCGACGACGTGGAAGCCCAGATCGTCGGTCGCTCCGACTGTGACGCCGGGTTTGATGCCGCCGCCGGCGAACCACATCGTGAAGGCCTGCGGGTGATGGTCGCGGCCCATGCTGCGGCCCAGAGCGGCGCTGGCTTCGACCATCGGCGTCCGACCGAACTCGCCGCCCCAGACGATCAGCGTGTCCTTCAGCAGGTCGCGCTGTTTGAGGTCCTTGATCAGGGCGGCACACGGACGGTCAGTCTGGCCAGCCTGGCCGCGAATGCCGCCCTCGACGTTGCTGTGATGGTCCCAGCCGGCGTGGTAAACCTGAATGAACCGGACACCTCGTTCGGCCAGACGCCGGGCCAGCAGGCAGTTGTTCGCGAAGGCCGCTTTGCCGTCGCCAGGTTTTGCTCCGTAGAGGTCGAGCGTTTCTTTTGTTTCCTGCGAAAAGTCCATCAGCTCGGGAGCCCGCGTCTGCATCCGGTAGGCCATTTCGTACGCGGTGATCCGCGTCGTGATTTCCGGGTCGCCGACGACGTCGAGCCGCTGCTCGTTCAGCGTGCGGATCAGGTCGAGCGAATCACGCTGAGCTTTGGAATCGAAGCCGGCGGGATTCGAGACGTGGAGAATCGGGTCACCTTCGCTGCGGAACGGGACGCCCTGGTGCGTCGAGGGCAGGAAGCCGGAACTCCACATTGACGCGCCGCCGCTGAGGCTGCCGCCACTTTTCAGCACGACAAACGACGGCAGGTCGTCGGCTTCGCTGCCAATTCCGTAGCTGAGCCACGAACCCATGCTCGGTCGGCCCGGAATGCCGCTGCCCGTGTTGACGAAGAGTTGTGCCGGCGAGTGATTAAATAGGTCGGTGTGGACCGAGCGGGTGATTGCGATCTCGTCCGCGACGGTTGCCAGTTGCGGGAAAGCTTCGGAGAGCTCGGCTCCGGACTGGCCATGTTTCGAGAATTTGAACCGGGGGCCGAGCACGGCGGCGTTCGGCTGGATGAACGCGTAACGCTGGCCTTTGACGACTTCCGGCGGGATCGGCTTGCCTTCGAGCTTTGCCAGCGTGGGCTTGTAATCGAACAGGTCCAACTGGCTGGGTGCTCCGGCCATGAACAGGTAGATCACGCGTTTTGCCGTCGCCGGAAAGTGCGTCGGTTTCGGAGCTGTTGGGTTGGCGGGGTCGGCGGCAGAGGCTCGTTTAGCCGTTCCGAGCTGCTGGGCGAGCATCGACGCAAGGGCGATTCGTCCGACGCCGACACCACAGTTCTGAAAGAAGTGGCGGCGTGTCTGGTCGCGGAGGGAAGAGATGTCGGTCATCGCTGTCTCGTTTGCTTCTGAGGCGTGTTTCAGCCCAGTCAGTAGTAGAACAGACTTCAGTCCGTTTATGTCGCGTCAAACGGACTGAAGTCCGTTCTACATTAAGAATGCACGTTCCAACGCGGATGGATGGAGCGTGGGCGTTACGGGTGAGTGATCGTTTCGTCGAGGTTCATCAGGGCGCGGGCGACCATGACCCAGGACGCCTGATCTGCTTGTTGTTCGGGAGTGGAGTCCTTTGCGGCCTTGCTGCCGAGGACGTCGACGGCCTTGAGATCGCCGCCGGTCAGGCGTCCGAGTTGCGTCTTCTGGTAGCCGACGATGGCTGCGAGTTCGGTGT
>JAPOLP010001079.1 GCA_029977045.1 Planctomycetota bacterium | reverse complement strand
TCAACTCTTCCGAAAGCTCCGCATAGCGCGATCGTTCCTGACTAAACGAATCGACGGCTTGGAGCAGAAACAGCAGTCCTTACAGCAAAGTACCGGTCGTGACGATCCAGCGGCGCTTTGGGTGAGTGATCAGCCTGTCAATCCTGAGGTGATTCATTGCAGCAGACTCCGTGCGGAGGGATTTGCCGACCAGTCGCCGGGCAATTGCCTCAGTGTGATTTGCGGGTCTCAGACGTCCCAATATCCTGCCACGCGACCCGCTGCCGCGTTGGATCAGAGCCCTCGTCTGCCATGCGCCAGGAGTGCGGCAGGCCGTCGGCTTCAACGAGTGCCTCTTCGCCGGTTGCCGCTCGAACCGAGAACTCGGTGGCCGCGCCGGCATTCACGGTTGTCGGACGAGTCGACTCCAGTGCGACGTTCCAGACCTGCGGGACATCCTGAAGATGTCGAATGAAGTCGAAGACGCCGTCCTCGGACAGACTGTTGCCCGAGATCGTGATTTCGCCATTGGCATCGACTGCGAACGACTCCATCCAGACGCCACTGGGCATACTCCTGCCAACCTGACCGAGCAGGCGTTGCCAGGGAGCAATCCCGGAGTGCGACGCAATCGACTCCAGATGTGTCAGTGTCGTGCGAGCCGACCGGGCTTCCATCTCCAGGCGTTCGACCTCGGCAACCGACTCTTCCAGCGCCGAGAGTTCATTTTCCAGTTCGACCGAGAGATACGATTCTCCGCCGGTCGTGAGGCTGATCAGCAGAGCGGCGGCAATCGGCACGAGCATCGGCCAGCCGAATTTCAGCAGGCTCTTCAGGACAGGCTGCTGACGCTGCGCCCGCAGTGGTTCGAGCAGGTTGGGATACTTGTTCTCGCCCGCCACGCCGGTCTGTTCGAGCAGCGTGCCGAGCCCCGCTGTCAGCGCAGAGTCGTGAAGCGCATCAGCGGCGATCTGCCAGTCGCACGAAATCAGCGACGGTTCGAGCAGCCGGAGTTCGATCGTGTCGCTTCCGCAGAGTTCGGTGAACTGCTCACAAAGACGAATCACGTCTTCGGTCTCGCCACAAACGAAAATCTTCGTGACCTTGACGCTGCTTCGCAGCAGGCGGTTGATGTATCGCTGCAGCCTCTTCGTATGCCGGGAAACGATCACTCCGATGCTCTCGCGAGCCTGTTCGCCAGGCGGGCGATAGTCCAGCAGCAACTGGCCTCGAAATGAAATGCCGACATCGACACCCGCGTCGACCAGGTCGATCAGAATGACCGGCGCGTCATTGTCCTCGCCGGTGTGATTGACCATGCGGCACAGCGCGGCCAGCGAATGTTCGATGCGGACGACCTTGAGTTTTGCCGCCGTAAAGACCTGATCCAGCGATTCGAGAACGCTTCGGCTGGTCACCGTCAGCCAGACTCGTTTCTGTCGGGCATCGATCGGGGCCTCCCTGATCGCAAACAGTTTCTGCCCGACGCCCAGCGAGATGTAACCGTTGATGCGCTCGGTCAGCTCCTTAACTTCCTGCCGCACGTAATCGTTCTCGCCCGAGACAACTCGCGTGACGCAGTAGTCGTTGCTCAGCGAAACGACGACCGGCACGCCCTGCAGCTTTTCCTCAGCGGCCAGCGTCGTCAGTGCCGCCGTGAGTTCCTGACGACCGGCGTCGCTGATGAGCGACGCCGAACTCTGCCGCCATTCCTGATGGCGATGCCGGACGCGCGCGTCGCTACCGTCGGCTGCTCGTTCGAGCACAAGCAGTGTCAGCTCGTGCTCGTTGATGCCGATCGTCACAAACCGCTCGCGGTTCTTTCTTCCGGACGCCTTCATGGTGAGTTTTCAGGTCCACAATTCAGTGAGTGTTGTTCGTCGCCGGCGTTCGTTGTCCGGCTTCGGTTCAGTCGGTCAGCCGCCCTGTTTGACGACCAGCGAAACCGTTCGGATGAAATCGTTCGACTCGCCCGTCCCAGTGACGGTGACGGTCCCGTTCGATCCGTCTTCGACCAGTGCTGAGTAGTAACGGTTGCTGTTGCGCGGAAACTCCGTGCGGGGAACTGTGCCACGCCACGAAAAGTCAGTTTCCAGCAGCGCGAGCGCATGAGCCGTCCCCGCTTCCGCAAGGTACCGCGCTTCGTCATACGCGACAGTGTTGCTGAGTGCCGAGTACTGGCTCGTCTGGCTGTCCAGAACGGCAAGCACGACCATCGACGAAATCGACATGACGAACAGTGCCGCAAGCAACGCCGTGCCACGGCGGCGCATCGTTAGCGGAAGGGCGCAAGCCATCCGGCCTTGTGTGCATCGGGACGCGGTGCGCGATCGTCGTGATCCGTAGGTTGGGACTCTGTCCCGACCGCTGTTTTCCTGAATGTCGGGTCGGAGACCCAACCTACCG
>JAPOLP010001095.1 GCA_029977045.1 Planctomycetota bacterium | reverse complement strand
GAAGTCACCGATATTCTCGTCGAGAGCGGACAGCGGGTCGCCAGTGACCAGGTGCTGATTGTCATGCGCAATAAGGATCTTGAGCAGCAACGACAGGCCGCCAGCGGAGAACTGCAAAGCAAGCTGGCCCTGATGGATACAATTTCGACACAGAGTTTTGAGCGACTCGAACCCGCTCGCCGAATCGAACTCGATGGCCAGTACAAACAGGCTCAGAAGGAAAGCCAGGCACTTGCGCTGCAACTGAAAATCCTCGACGAACGCCTCGAATCCCTTAATGTCAAAGCTCCGATCGATGGAGTGGTCACGACGTTTCAGATTGAACAATTGCTACTAAACCGCCCTGTAAGGCGAGGTGAAGTGCTCCTCGAAATCAAGGACGACGACGGAACGTGGCATTTGGAACTTGAAGTCGAGGAGAAGCGCATGGGGCACTTCTTCGATGCTCAACAGGAAGCGTTGGCCAAACTTTCCGACGCGGAGAAAGCTGATCCTGAGAAAGTTGCGGCGGCGATGCGTCTGCCACTGGAATTCCGGCTTGCCACGGACGCCGAAGAAACTTTCACCGGCACAGTCCAGTCGGTTGACTACCGCATTCAGACGTCGGAAGAGACCGGCAGCATCATGCTCGTTTACGCCTCATTTGATAAAGACGCACTTCCGCGGCAACCTCGCATTGGCGCTGAGGTCCGGGCGAAGATCACCTGCGGCAACGAATCCCTCGGCTATGTGTTCTTTGGCGACGTTGTGGAGTTCGTTCAAAAATACTTCTGGCTGTAGCACGTCGGGCTCTGCCAGGCGATGTCGAGGGTCTGCCGATCTCTCGCCCGCACTTCAGGCTGGCTCTATCATCCGATACGCTCATGGCGGGTGTTCTCAGGTTTGAGGCCGCCCGCCATTTTGCTTTATCGCGAGAATCCGGCACTCAGGAAGCCCCATGCTGCCTTCTGACTTTGACAGTGAACGACAATTCTTCGAGGTCTGGAACGCGGTCGAGATCGTCCGACCGGTGGGCTACTCGCTCTTCACCTTCGGCTCGTCGGAACTACCGTACTACCTGGTCTGCCCGCCAGGGCGGGATCAGCACCTCGCATCGGTCCGGAAAGGTCAGGTCAACATCGACCGGCCTCTGATCCTCACGCCTGACAACGTGCATCCTGAGTTTCGCGACTTCTTTGAGGACGCGGCCGACGACGGCATCATCGATTTCCTGCTCGCCCGCACGGCGTCGTTTTCGAATCTCAAGCTGACCAACCGAAGCGGCGAGACAAAGCTGGTCAGCGACAGCGTCGAAGAGATCGTCAGTCGACTCAACCGGCAGCTCGACGACGAGGAAGAGGACCGCGTCGCCATCCTGACTGCGCCGTCGCCGCTCGCCGGAGTCGCCGTGCTCAAATACGCAACCGAACGAGTTCTCTCCAGCGCCCCTGACAATGTTCAGGAACTCCGCGAACGCGGCTTCCTACCCTGACCCGCCAGTAACCCCCGCCCTGCTCTTCTCCCTGCACTTCCCGCCGTCGCCATCAGGAGACGTTCCGTGAAACTAGCTTTCCTCTGCCTGACAGTCGCTTTCCTTTCATCGGCCACTGTGACGCAATCGGCATCCGGCGCTGACGGCCCGTCGTTCGCACGAGACATCCGACCAATCCTCGCGTCGCGCTGTTTCGTCTGTCATGGACCGGACGAGAATCATCGCAAAGGCGACCTGCGGCTCGACGAACGCGAGGCCGCGATCGAAGCGGGCGCGCTCGTCCCCGGCAAAGCAGACGACAGCGAACTCATCCGCCGTGTCCTCACAACAAATCCCGACGAGCAGATGCCGCCGCCGGATGCGAAAGAGCAACTCTCTGACAAACAGAAAACTCTGCTGCGAGACTGGATCAACAGCGGCGGCGAGTACGAGCCTCACTGGGCTTTCGTCAAACCTGTTCGGCACGCGCCGCCAGCCTCAAAGTTTGATAACCGCGTCGGCAACGACATCGACCGTTTTGTGTTCGCCCGGCTGGAGTCCGAGGGGCAGGCTCCCTCGCCTGAAGCGGACCGTTACGCTCTGGTCCGGCGAGCGTATCTTGATCTGATCGGCCTGCCGCCGACTCCTGAAGAAGCAGACGCATTCGTCGCCGACACCGACCCGCGAGCGTACGAAAACCTCGTCGACCGGCTGCTCAAATCGCCGCAGTATGGAGAACGCTGGGCGCGAGTCTGGCTCGACCTCGCCCGCTATTCAGACACGAACGGTTACGAAAAAGACCGCACCCGCAGCATCTGGCCGTGGCGGGATTGGGTGATCCGGGCCCTCAATGCCGACATGCCCTTCG
>JAPOLP010000972.1 GCA_029977045.1 Planctomycetota bacterium | reverse complement strand
GAGGCCGGATCGCCTGGCACGTCTTCCTCGACGACGAAAGCATGCTGAAGTTCCAGGCCGAGCAGATGGAAGCCCACGCAAAGAAGATGGCGACCGACGGCCTGCCCGGCTACGTTGACGCTCTCACTGATGAGACGCTGGAACTGACACTGTTCCAGGAAGCGAAGGTCGTTGCTGAAGGATTGAAGCCAGGCCAGAAGATTCACGTCGCTCCCGCCGAGGTCAGTCGCAAGGCAAACGGCAAACCCATCAGCGGACAGGTCATTTCGTGTGAGCGAACCGGCAAGATCTACAAGCTCAAGCTGACGACCAACGACCGCCCCGAAGGCCTTCAGATCACCGGACTGGCCCGTGTCTGGGTGGATGGCGAGTAGCCGAACTCGTCCCGTGGTCAGTTCACGGTCGTAGGCCCTCGAGTCATCATTGGTCGCCGAGCAGTATGGCTAATGATGGGTAGGAGTGGTGGTGTCTGGAGTGGCGGCGGCATTCGTCTTTGGGGAAGAGCTGGCTGACTCGTCCGCAGGCGGTCCATAACGCGTCGACGGTGCGTTCCTTCGAGTAAATCATCACGCAACCTCCGTTTCTCAGAACAGGAAGTGGCGACATTACCCCGCCTGCCTCAATAGCGCTGCTCTCTTCTGAAATGCGCTCCAGCCGCTCTGAGCTGAATTCCGGTTTCGTGTTGATCGGAACATGAGAATGACACTCACCCTGAATCTTCTGGTCGCAGCGTTTATCGCTTACGAGATCTACGACGGGGCTGCCTGGACGACTTTCCGCTACAGCAACGCGTCGTATCACGCGATTCCACAGCGAGTGTATCGAGACGACTCGCCGGGATTTTACTGGTGGACGATCGGCTGGCAGACGCTGGTTCTCGCGTATCTCATCGCACGCTGAGAAGGTTAAACGGCCAGACTCCGAACGAGCATTGGACAGGCCAGGATCAGGCAGCTCTTGCAGCGGTGTGATCTGTGCTTTCAGTGGCCGTCGCTGTCGGCACAGTCGGGTGCTTTTCGTAGCCGTAGCAACGGGCGAGCCAGCCGCCGAGGAGCCAGGAGCGGCGTTTCATCGACTCGGGCAGGCTCTCCATCCACTGGTAGTCCGGGGCGAGGCGGATCGCTCCCTGCATGCGGACCGGGTTGCCAGCGCAGGTGTGCTGCGGTCGAACCGGGTGGCCGGCGACGAGGCGTTCGGCGATGGGGCCGTAATCGAGACCGGTCACTTCGCTGATGCGGGCGAACTCTCGGATGGGCTCGGCGGTGTAGTCCTCGTACCGCAGCAACATCGACAGACACTCGGGGTGCGCGCGACGCACGGCGGACGCGATCAGATTTGTCAGGCCCCAGTAACCGACAGATCGCCAGACGGGAACGGGAGCGTGTTCCTTGCCGAAGCCGTTCTTCGGATCCTTGCGGTACGCCTTGAGCCGTGACCAGACAACGCCGCGAACGTCTCGCGTCAGATGAATCAGTCGGACGTCGAGCCCCGGCGTCAGGCACAGCGAGCGGGCTCGGAGCGGGTTCTTCGACGAGTCGATGATGACCCGCTTGCCGGTCACCTCAGCGACGGCCTGATAGATCGCGTGCGTACGCTGAAGCCAGGTCGCGTCTTCTTAAGTGGGTTCGTGAGCGGCCCGCATCTGACGCCGCCACTGCGGGAGGCCGAAGCGTTTCAGCGATTCGTACTTCGTGTTCAGCGGCCCGTTTTCCTCGAACGAGTCGAGCCCGGTCAATTCGCACCAGCGATCGAAGATATCGCGCCAGATTTCGCAGTCAGGACCGCGTTCGCCGCACGAGCAATGGCAGCGTTCGTCCCAGATCGAGCTGAAGATCGCGGAAATCTCGCCGACGGCGACCGAGTCTTCGTGGTCGCCGAGCATTCCTTCGAGAGCGGTCGAACCGCTGCGACCAGCGCCCATCACGTAGATGACGCGGATCGGGTCGGCGTCAGTCTGGTCGGCGATAGCTGGGGAACTCATTTCGGATTCCATTCCGGGATGAGATGTCTTCTCTGAGTAGGGTGCGTCTCGACGCACCGGTTTATCCATCGTGGTGCGTCAAGACGCACCCTACGGAGACGATCAGGCGAGGCCTTCTTCGACGAGCAGTTCGTCGAAGCGGGCGGTGACGCGTTGCTTCAGTTCGCCGAAGAACTCTGGCGTGTTGAAGTGCGGCAGCTTGATCTGCGGGTACTCGTCGTGCGACTCGGACGGCATGACGTAATCGTCGTCGGTGACCCCCTGCCGTTTTTCGAGCCGATAGCCCCGCAGAAACACTCGCCGGATCGTGTTCTGGAGATCTTCGACAGTCAGGTCAAGACCGGTCAGCGAGCGGATGGCTTTGACGATCAGATCGTCCGACAGGCCGCAGAACTTGCAAGCGCCCAGCAGGTCGTCACGGAGAATCGACAGACCGCGGGTCGGCTTCGGACTGGTGATCAGGTCGACCCAGTAATCCATGCCGGTTTCCTGTTCGACCAGCAGTGACAGGTACGTCCGCATCGACATGTGCCCGCCAGCCAGAGCCCACGGATAGCCGGGATTTGTCTGCGGCAGATAGGCGGGGTACTCGACGCCCTTGCTGTGCATCGCGTAACCGGTCTCGTTCAGTTCGTGCCCAAGCCGCATGACGCCCTGGCCAACCTGCTTGAGCTTGCCGAGCCCGATCTCAGTCAGCACTCGCTTTGCGCCTTCGTAGTCGCCGTACGTGACGCCGCCTGCGATTGGGGCGTCGGGGTGCCGGCGGTTGTACTCCATGACGTACGACAACGAAGTGCCGGCGGAAATCGAATCCATGCACATCTGGTCGACGATCTCACACAGTTCCAGACACTCGTCCGGATTGAAGATGCCGACATTGGACGAG